>CAXTFF010000075.1:0-9192 GCA_964243325.1 uncultured Sphingomonas sp. | reverse complement strand
AGTTCATCGTCGCCGACACGCCCGGGCACGAGCAGTACACGCGCAACATGGTGACCGGCGCGTCGACCGCCGACCTGGCCGTCATCCTGGTGGACGCGCGCAAGGGCGTGCTGACGCAGACGCGGCGGCACGGGTATTTGGTGAACCTGCTGGGCGTCCGGCAGGTGGTGCTGGCGGTCAACAAGATGGACCTGGTCGGGTGGGACCGCGCGCGGTTCGACGCGATCGTGGCGGAGTACGCGGCGTTCGCGGAAGGGATCGGGGCGGCGGAGGCGACGGCGATCCCGGTTTCCGGGTTCCGGGGCGACAACGTGATCGCGACGTCGGCGAACACGCCCTGGTACGGTGGTCCGGCGCTGCTGGAGCATCTGGAGACGGTGGAGGTCGATGCGGAGGCCGAGCGGCCGTTCCGGATGCCGGTGCAGCGGGTCAACCGGCCGGACCTGGATTTCCGCGGGTTCGCGGGCACGGTGGCGGGCGGCTCCGTCCGGCCGGGCGACGCGGTGCGGGTGCTGCCGTCGGGGCGGACCACGACGGTCGCGCGCGTCGTGACGTTCGACGGCGACCTGGAGGAAGCGGAGGCCGGGCGGGCGGTGACGCTGACGCTGGCGGACGAGGTCGACTGTTCGCGCGGGGACGTGCTGGCGGCGGCGGGCGATCCGCCGGGCGTGGCCGACCAGTTCGAGGCGACGATCGTGTGGATGTCCGAAACGCCCATGCTGCCCGGCCGCGGCTACTGGTTCAAGCTGGCGACGCAGACGGTGACGGCGCAGGTCGGACAACCCAAATACCGGGTGGACGTGGACACGATGGAACGGCTGGCGGCGCGGACGCTGGAGCTGAACGGGATCGGCGCGGCGGTGGTGTCGACCGACCGGCCGATCGTGTTCGAACCCTACCCGGACAGCCGCGAGCTGGGCGGGTTCGTGCTGGTCGACAAGGAGACCAACGACACCGTCGCGGCCGGCACGCTGCGTTTCGCGCTGCGGCGGGCGGGGAACATCCACCCCCAGGCGATCGACGTCACGCGCGAGAGCCGGGCCCGGCTCAAGAACCAGCGGCCGGCGGTGTTGTGGTTCACCGGGCTGTCGGGGGCGGGCAAGTCGACGATCGCCAATCTGGTCGACGTGCGGCTCCGGCGGATGAACCGGCACGCGTTCCTGCTGGACGGGGACAACGTGCGCCACGGGCTGAATCGCGATCTGGGCTTCACCGACGCCGACCGGGTGGAGAACGTCCGCCGGGTGGGCGAGGTCGCGCGGCTGATGGCGGATGCGGGCCTGATCGTGCTGTGCGCGTTCATCTCCCCCTTCCGCGCCGAGCGCGAGATGGCGCGCGCGATGATGGCGCCGGGCGAGTTCGTCGAGGTGTTCGTCGACACGCCGCTGGCCGAGGCGGAGCGGCGCGACGTCAAGGGGCTGTACGCCAAGGCGCGTAGCGGGACGCTGGCGAACTTCACGGGCATCGACAGCCCCTACGAGGCCCCGGTCGCGCCCGAGATCCGGATCGACACGGGCGTGATGACGCCGGAGGCGGCGGCGGACCTGATCGTCGAGTGGGTGGTCGGGGCTTAGTCGGCGATCGCGTCGGGGCTTGTCGGCTCGGTCGTCGGGACGCCCGCGACGCGGCGGCGTTCGAGGCCGAGCGCGGTGTAGAGCGCGATCCGCGAGCGCATGATGCCGCCGAGCGGCCGGTGAGCTTGGATGGCGTGGGCGGGGGAGAAGGCGAGCGCGTCGATCGCCGCGATACGCGTGGGGGAAGCGGATGCCTGCGGCGGGAAGCGGAGCGTCGCGACAGGGCGGTGGGGGCTGAGTTCCTCGGGCCAGGGTGTGCGGGCGTTCTCGATCGGCATGGCGTCCGCGTCCGTCCACAGCTGGGCGGCAAGCATATAGGTCGCACCGTGTTCGGCGATGTGGGCGGCGGTGGCTTCGCGGAGCGCGTCCGGAGCGTCGGCGTCGAAGGGCAGGTCGCGCTGATCCTCGGCCGGAAAGGCGGCGAGCTTGGCGACGTGGCCGCCCCAGCGGATCGGGGCCTGGCTGTGGAACGGTTCGGCTAGCGGATGACGGCGGGGATGGCCGAGGATGTCGAGATTGGGCGAGGCGAGGCCCACCGCGCCCAGCGCGCGGTTGACGCCGCGCGCGGCCGCCGAGACGGTCGCCTTTGCCCCCTGCGGCAACGGGGCGGCGGCCTCGACGGTCGAAATGGCGAGGAGGAATTGGGCAGGCGTGGCGACGTTGAACTCGGCGACGTTCTCCAGCACGAAATCCTGCGTGCCGCCTTCGTGCCCGGCGAGCGGCGCGCCCGCCACGCCGAACAGTTTGATCGACAGGCCGCGGTGCGAGGAGACGCCGCGGTCGTCGAGGTCCTCGCCGGGCAGGTGCGACAGGCGCGCGACGACGGGGTAGGCGCGGCCGGGGACGAACAGCCCTTGCGCGAGTTCGGGCGCGAGGTCGGGGAGGATCGTCACCTCGCCCTTGAGCGCGGCGATCGTCGTGACGTGGCTGAGGCGGCCGCCGGGGCCCGCGCCGTCGCGCGCCACCTTGCCGCCGGCGCGCATCACGGCGGCGATGCGGTCGAACAAGGCGGGCTCGCCGGGGTCGATCGACTCGATATCGGGGTGGTAGGGGAGCGGATCGGTCATGGGTTCGGATGCAACCGGCGCTACCCTGGTGTAGTTCCGCAAGCTCGTTCCAGCCGAGGTCAGCGCATGTCCCCCGTTTCCCGACATTTCGGATGGCTCGCGCCCTCGCTGCTGCTGGCGGGGTGCGGCGGCGCGCCCGAGGACGGCCCGGCGCGGGTGGCGGAGGCGGACCGGGCGATGGGCGCGGAGCAGCATCCGCGACTGCTCGCCGAGTTCGGCGGAGCCTATGGGGGAAGCCAGGCCGGGTACGTGTCGCGCGTCGGCGCGCGGGTCGCGGCGGCGGCGGGGCTGGAGGGGGAATGCCTGTTCACGCTGGTGAACAGCGACGTGGTGAACGCCTTCGCCGTGCCGGGCTGCTACATCTACATGACGCGGGGCATGTTCGCGATCGTGGGGAGCGAGGCGGAACTGGCGTCGGTGCTGGGGCACGAGCTGGGCCACATCGTCGCCGCGCATTCGCGGCGGCAGCAGCGGCGGTCGCTGTTCCGGCGGGTCGGGGTGGCGATCGTGGGGCTGACGGGATCGGAGCGGTTGACCAGGCTGGCGGGGCAGGCGGCGCAGTATTTCACGCTGCGCTATTCCAGGAACCAGGAATACCAGTCGGACGATCTGGGGCTTGGGTATCTGCGCGCGGCGGGGTACGATCCGTATGCGGAGGGGGAGATGCTGGCGCGGCTGGCGGCCAACGAGCGGTACGTCGCGCAAGCGGCGGAGCGCGACGAGGCGCGATCGATCCCCGAATGGGCGTCGAGCCACCCGCTGACCGCCAACCGGATCGAGCGGGCGACGCGCGGCGCGCGGGCGACCGGACTGGCCGACGACCAGCTGCCCGAGGACGAGGCGGCGTATCTGCGCGAGGTGGACGGGCTGTTGTGGGGCGACGATCCCGAGCAGGGGTTCGTGCTGGGGCGGCGGTTCGCGCATCCCCTGATGGGGATCACGTTCGAGGCGCCGCGCGGCTGGACGCTGACCAACAGCCCGCGCGCCGTGCTGCTGGGCGGGCCGAGGGGCGCGCGGGGCGAATTCGGCGGCGGGGAAGCGCCCGCGGGCGGCGTGACGGCCTATGCCGAGGCGCTGGCGGCGGCGCTGGTGGGGCAGGCGGCGGGCGACGTGGCCGGGGTGGAGCGGGGGGTGGTGAACGGCCTGCCGTCGGTGGTGGTGAGCATGCGCATCCAGGCGGAGGGCGGCGTCGTGCCGCTGACGATCGCGGCGTACGACGCGGGAGGCGGGCAGGTGTACCATTTCGTGCTGGTGTCGCCGCCGGGGCGGCCCGCGTCGGCCGCGGGGGCGGCGCTGATCGGATCGTTCCGGCGGCTGCCGCCGGCCGAGGCGGGTCGGCTGCGGCCCAGGGTGGTGCGGACGGTGGCGGTCGGGCGGGGCGACACGGCCGCGGGTCTGGCCGCGCGGATGGCGGACCCGAACGGGCGCGCGCTGTTCGCCATGCTCAACGGGCTGGAGGACGGCGCGTCGCCGCGGCCGGGGACGCGCGTGAAGCTGATCGCCGACGCGGGCGCGCGGTGACGGCGACAGCGACAGGAGGGGAGGGAGGAACGAGCGGCGTCATGCCATGTTGATCCCGCGGCGGCGATCCGCCACGAAGGCCGCGAGCGCGGTCGGTCATCGGTCCGGGCGCCGGGATGGAGAAGCAGTTGGCGCGTGAGGATGAGCAGGACGGCGCGGCGTCGTCGCGGCCCGACCCGGCTGCGGAGCCGCAGGCCTGCACGGGCATCGTCGGGCTCGACGACATCCTGGGCGGCGGGCTGACGCCCAACCGGCTGTACCTGATCGAGGGGACGCCCGGCACCGGCAAGACGACGCTGTCGCTCGGGTTCCTGCTCGAGGGCGCGCGGCAGGGCGAGAAGGGACTGTACGTCACCCTGTCCGAGACCGAGCACGAACTGCGCGCGGTGGCGGCGACGCACGGCTGGTCGCTCGACACGCTGACGCTGGTCGAGCTGGTCGCCGAAGCGGGGCTCGATCCCGACCTGGAGCAGACGCTGCTGCATCCCAGCGACGTCGAGCTGGGCGAGACGGTGCGCGGCGTGATGGACCGCGTGGACGAGCTCAAGCCGCAGCGCGTGGTGCTCGACAGCCTGTCCGAGTTGCGCTTGCTGGCGCAGAATCCGCTGCGCTACCGGCGGCAGATCCTGGCGCTGAAGCATTTCTTCGCCAAGCGGAACTGCACGGTGCTGGTGCTCGACGACCGCACGTCGGGGCCGGGCGACCTCCAGCTCCATTCGATCGCGCACGGCGTGGTCACGTTGGAGCATTCGGCGATCGATTTCGGCGCGGAGCGGCGACGGCTGCGCGTGATGAAGTTCCGCGGGAGGAAGTTCCGCGGCGGATATCACGATTATACCATCGAGACGGGCGGCCTGTGCGTCTATCCGCGGCTGGTCGCGTCGGAACACCGGACCGATTTCGCGCCCGCGCCCGTGTCGACGGGGGTGGCGGGGCTCGACCGGCTGCTGGGCGGCGGGCTGGTGCCGGGAACCAACACGTTGCTGGTGGGGCCGGCGGGCGTGGGCAAGACGACCACCGCGGTCCGCTGCATGGTCGCGGCGCTGGAGCGCGGCGAGCGGGCGGCGTATTTCCTGTTCGACGAGCGGCTGCCGACGCTGCTCGCGCGCTGCGCGGCGCTCGGCATGGACCTGGTGCCCCATGTCGAGGCGGGGCTGCTGACGATCCGCCAGATCGACCCGGCCGAATTGTCGCCCGGCGAGTTCGCGGGCGCGGTGCGGCGCGCGGTCGAGCGGGACAGGGCGTGTTTCGTCCTGATCGACAGCCTGAACGCGTACATGCAGGCGATGCCCAGCGACAAGTTCCTGTCGCTCCAGATGCACGAGCTGCTCGGCTATCTCAGCCAGCGCGGCGTGGTGGCGGTGATGATGCTGGGGCAGCACGGGATCATGGGCGACCTGCGGTCGGACGTGGATCTGAGCTATCTGGCCGACGCGGTGATGCTGCTGCGCTTCTTCGAGGCGGGAGGCGAGGTCCGCAAGGCGATCTCGGTGGTGAAGACGCGGACCACCGATCACGAGCGGACGATCCGCGAGTTCGGCATCGGCGCGGGCGGGATCGTGGTGGGCGAACCGCTCAGCGCGTTCCGCGGCGTGCTGACCGGGCTGCCCGAGTTCCGCGACGAGGGCAGGCCGCCCGTGGGCGGCGGCGAGGTGCAGCTTTTTGGATAACGGGGTCCTGATCCTGGCCCCGCGCGGGCGCGACGCGGCGGTGGCGGCCGACCTGCTGCGGCGGCACGGCGTCGCTTGCGTCGGGTGCGGCGACCTGGCCGCGTTCGCCCGGTGTCTGGGCAAGGGCGCGGGCGCGGCGCTGGTCGCCGAGGAGGCGCTGGTCGGGGACGGGCTGGACCAGGTGACGGCGTGGCTGGCCGACCAGCCGGCCTGGTCGGACTTTCCGTTCGTGGTGCTCGCCAACGGACAGACGCGCGTCCGGTCGGCGCGCGCCAACGCGACGCTGGACGCGCTGCGCAACGCGGTGCTGCTGGAGCGGCCGCTGCATGCCGAGGCGATGCTGCGCGCGGTGCGGTCGGCGCTGGGCGCGCGCGGGCGGCAGTACGAGGCGCGCGCGCGGATCGAGGCGCTGCACGCCAGCGAGGCGGGGTTCCGCGCGAGCGAGGCCAAGTTCCACGCGATCACCGATTCGGTCGACCAGATGATCTGGTCGACGCTGCCCGACGGGTTCCACGACTTCTTCAACCGGCGCTGGTACGATTTCACGGGGATGCCCCCGGGATCGACCGACGGCGAGGAATGGAACGGGATGTTCCACCCGGACGACCAGGACCGGGCCTGGACGCGTTGGAAGCGCAGCCTGGAGACGGGCGAGCCGTACGAGATCGAATACCGGCTGCGGCACCGGAGCGGCGAGTACCGGTGGGTGCTGGGGCGCGCGCAGCCGGTGCGCGGGACCGACGGGGCGATCACGCGGTGGTACGGGTCGTGCACCGAGATCGACGACCAGGTGCGCGCGCGCGAGACGCTGGCGCGGTCGCGCGAGGCGCTGGAGGCGGCGGTGGCGGCGCGCACCGCCGAGCTGGCGGAGCTGTATGCGAAGACGCCCGTGGCGCTCCATTCGGTCGGGCCGGATCTGCGGCTGCTCAGCGTGTCCGACCGCTGGCTGGCGTTCATGGGTTACGCCGACCGCGCCGAGGTGATCGGACGCCCGATCACCGATTTCATCGAGCCGGGGGACGCCGCGCGGGATTTCGACCGCAATCGGGCGCGGGTGTTCGAGACCGGGGCGTTCGACGATCGGGCGTACCGTTTCGTCAAGCGGTCGGGCGAGCTGGCCGACGTGCTCGTCTCCGCGCGGTTGGGTCGCGACGCCGACGGGCGGATCACCCGCGCGATGGCGTCGGTGATCGACGTCACCGACCGGCTGCGCGCGGAGGCGGAGCGCGACGAGGCGGAGGAGGCGCTGCGCCAGAGCCAGAAGCTGGAGACGATCGGGCAGCTGACCGGCGGGGTCTCGCACGATTTCAACAACCTGCTCACCCCGATCGTCGGTTCGCTCGACCTGCTCAGGCGGCGGCACGGCGACGACGCCAGGTCGCAGCGGCTGATCGGCAACGCGCTGCAGGCGGCCGAGCGCGCGGCGACGCTGACGCAGCGGCTGCTGTCCTTCGCGCGGCGGCAGACGCTGCAGCCGCAGGCGGTGGACGTCGGCGCGTTGGTGGAGGGGATCCTGGATCTCGTCACCCGGTCGCTGGGGCCGACGATCCGCGTCGCGGTCGAGCTGGAGGGCGAGCCGCCGCCCGCGACCGTCGATCCCAACCAGCTGGAGCTCGCGATCCTGAACCTGGCGGTCAACGCGCGCGACGCGATGCCCGACGGCGGCACGTTGTCGATCGAGGTCGCGTCCCATGCGGCGGGCGGCGGCGACGGGCTGGCGGACGGACGCTACGTGCGCGTGGGCGTGGTGGATACGGGCGTCGGCATGGACGCCGCGACGCTGAAGCGGTGCGTGGAGCCGTTCTATTCCACCAAGGGCGTGGGCAAGGGCACGGGATTGGGGCTGTCGATGGCGCACGGGCTGGCGGCGCAGTCGGGCGGTGCGCTGAGGCTGGACAGCGAGCCGGGCAAGGGCACGCGCGCCGAGCTGTTCCTGCCCGCCGCCGATTGCCGGGCGGTCGCGACGCAGGTCAACGCGGCCAGCGTACCCGCGCTCCGCCGGGCGTCCGTGCTGCTGGTGGACGACGAGGAACTGGTCCGCAGCGGCACCGCCGACATGCTGGCCGATCTGGGGCACACCGTCACGGAGGCCGGGTCGGGCGCGCAGGCGCTGGCGGCGTTGCGCGGGGGCGTGGAGGTGGACCTGGTCGTGACCGATTACCTGATGCCCGGCATGACGGGCGCCGGGCTGATCCGCGAGCTGCGCGAGCTGTGGCCGCGGATGCCCGTGCTGCTGGTGACGGGTTTCGCCAACACGGCCGCCGACGTGCCCGGCGACGTGCCCAAGCTGGCCAAGCCGTTCCGTCAGGCGGACCTGTCGGCGCGGGTCAACGACCTGCTCGCGGACCGGGCGCCGGCCGAGCGCGCGCCGCCGCGGCTGCGGGCGGTGGAGTGAGGTTGGCGCGCCCGGAGGGATTCGAACCCCCGGCCGAGGAGGTAGAAGCTCCTTGCTCTATCCAGCTGAGCTACGGGCGCGCGCCGTCGACCGGATAGCGCGGATTGCGCGCGGACGGAACCGCCCGCATGAGCGTGCGCCATGATCGATCCCGCCGCGCCCACCCCCGCCAGCGCCGCCGACCGCCATGCCTTTCGCCATTTCGACCTGGTCATGGCGGCGTTCGTGGCGATCCTGCTGCTGTCGAACGTGCTGGGGGCGGGGAAGGTGGCGCAGGTGCGGCTGCCGGGGATCGGCGACTGGCCGTTCGGGGCGGGCATCCTGTTCTTTCCGCTGAGCTACATCATCGGCGACGTGCTGACCGAGGTGTACGGATACGCCCGGACGCGGCGGGTGATCTGGGCGGGGTTCGCCGCGACCGGGTTCATGGCGGGCATGTCGTGGGTGGTCGTCGCGCTGCCGCCCGCGCCGGGCTGGACCAACCAGGCGGCGTACGAGACCGTGTTCGGGCAGGTGCCGCGCATCGTGGGCGCGAGCATGGTGGCGTTCTGGGCGGGCGAGTTCGTCAACGCGTACGTGCTCGCGCGCATGAAGGTTTGGACGGCGGGGCGGCATCTGTGGGCGCGCACGATCGGATCGACGGTCGTGGGGCAGGGGGTAGACAGCCTGCTGTTCTACCCGCTCGCATTCTGGGGCGCGGCGGGGTGGTCGGGCGATCTGGTCGTCACCGTGCTGTTCACGCAATGGGCGCTGAAGGTCGGGTGGGAGGTGCTGCTGACCCCGGTGACCTATGCGGCGGTGGGCTGGCTCAAGCGCGAGGAGGGCGTGGACCTGTTCGACGAGGGAACCGACTTCACGCCGTTCCGGGTACGCGCCTAGCCCACGGCCTCCAGCAGGCCCTCGAACAGGCGGCGGCCGTCGGTGTTGCCGTGGGCGGGTTCCACGCACCGCTCCGGGTGGGGCAT
>CAXTFF010000074.1:0-9193 GCA_964243325.1 uncultured Sphingomonas sp. | reverse complement strand
CCTGCGCGACCTGCGACGGCTTCTTCTACCGCGGCAAGAAGGTCGCGGTGATCGGCGGCGGCAACACCGCGGTGGAGGAGGCGTTGTATCTCACCAACCATTCTCCCGACGTGACGCTGATCCATCGGCGCGACAGCTTGCGGGCCGAGCGCATCCTGCAGGAGCGGCTGCGCAAGCATCCCGGCATCACCGTGCTGTGGAACAAGGAGGTGGCGGGGTTCGTGGACGGCGGCGGAACGACCGGGCTGGTCGGGCTGGACCTGCGCGACACGGTGACGGGGCAGGCGAGCCGCCTTTCCACCGACGGCGCGTTCGTCGCGATCGGCCACCACCCCGCGACCGAGCTGTTCCGCGGCCATCTCGCGCTCGACGACGACGGCTACATCGCGGTCGAGGCGGGCACCACGCGGACCAGCGTACCGGGCGTGTTCGCGTGCGGCGACGTGGCGGACAAGGTGTACCGCCAGGCGGTGACGGCGGCGGGCACCGGTTGCATGGCCGCGCTCGACGCCGAACGGTTCCTGGCGGCCGCCGAGCACGAGCCGGACGCGGCCGCGATGCGCGAACCATTGCGCGAGAAGGAGAACGCCGAGGCCACCTGGTAGCTTCGGACCCGCCGGCCCGCCGTCAGCGGATCGTCAGAGCAGGGCTTTGCCGCGCGCGAAACGGGCGAGCGCGCCGAACGTCTCCAGCATCTCGCCGTCGACCTCGTCATCCTCGATCACGATGGCGAGCCTGTCCTCCAGCTCGGTCAGCACGCCCGCGACGGCCATCGAATCGAGTTCGGGCAACGAGCCGAAGAGCGGCGTCGCATCGGTGAAGGCGTAAACCCGATCCTGGCTGATGCCGAGCACGTCGCGGAGCACCGCGCGGATGGTGTCGTCGACCAGCTGTGCGCCTTCTTCGATCAAGTCCGTGCCCGCCCGTGCTGTTTCCCGTGTCGCCGAGCGCGTTAGTCGTCGGGGGTGGTTTGGGCAACACCGGCGCGGGATCGCGCGGCACCCGCCGAGCCCGCTTCCGCCCCCAAGAGCGCAGGACCCGGCGGAAAACGCCCGAAAACGGGACGTTCGCCGCCCGGGACGAAGGACGTCACTAACGCTATCTTCACCCCTTGCGAGCATAGCCGAAGCTCAAGCCGAACGGTTTTCCGGGGTCCGCCTCAGGGAGCCGTGCGGCCCGAGGAGGTCTCCGCATGCGTTCCGTGTCCCGTTTGATCCTAGCAGGCGCGACCGCCGCGACCGCGTTGTCCGGCTGCACGCGCGGCGGCGTCGACCGGCCCGTGCTGCCGCCCGCCTCATATGTCGCCAATAAGGAGACGCCGGGCGAGGAATACGTCATCGGCCCGCTCGACCAGCTGCAGATCTTCGTATGGCGCAATCCGGAGCTTTCCTCCAAGGTCCAGGTGCGCCCCGACGGACGTATCACGACGCCGCTGGTCAGCGACATGCCCGCCGTCGGCAAGACCCCGGCGACGCTGGCAGACGACATGAAGAAGGCGCTGGCCGAATACATCAACGCGCCGATCGTGTCGGTGATCGTCGAGAACTTCTCAGGCACCTACAGCCAGCAGGTCCGCGTCGTGGGCGCGACCGAGAAGCCGGCGTCGATCCCGTACCGCGCGAACATGACGCTGCTCGACGCGATGATCGCGGTCGGCGGGCTCAACCAGTTCGCCGCCGGGGACAAGGCGCGGCTCGTCCGGTACGAGCGCGATACGGGCAAGCAGCGCGAATACGGCCTGCGCATCTCGCGCCTGCTCAAGAAGGGCGATTCGACCGCCAACGTGCGGCTGGAGCCGGGCGACGTGATCATCATCCCCGAATCGATGTTCTGATGAACGGCTTGCTCGACGAGGCGCGGCTGGCGCTGCACGCGGTCTGGACGCGGCGCTGGCTGGGGCTGGCGGTCGCCTGGGGCGTGTGCGTGCTCGGGTGGCTGCTCGTGTCGCAGATCCCCAGCCGCTACGAGGCCAAGGCGCGGGTGTTCGTGCAGATGCAGTCGATCCTGCCCGCCGGGCTCGCCGGGCCGGCCAACGACCAGCAGCGCACCGTGGACCAGATCCGCCAGACGCTGGTGTCCAACGTCAACCTGCAGAAGGTCGTGCGCGGCACCGACCTGGCGCAGACGGTGTCGACCGACCGCGAGGTCGCGGACCGCGCGGCCGGGCTGGCCCAGTCGATCAAGGTCACGGCGGCGCAGGACAACCTGTTCGAGATCGCCACGTCGGCCGCATCGCCCAAGCTCGCGCGCGACATCACGCAGAAGCTGATCGACATCTTCGTCGAGTCGAACCTGGCGGGCGACCGCACACAGACGAGCCAGTCGCTCCGCTTCCTCGACGGCCAGCTGGCCGAGCAGCAGAAGCAGCTCGCCGACGCGGAGACGAAGCGCGCCGACTTTCAAATCCAGTATCTCGGCTCGCTGCCGGGCACGGGCACGGTCGCGGACCGCATCGGCGCGGCGCGCGCGCAGATGTCGCAGGTCGACAGCGAGTTGGCGGGCGCGGGCTCCAGCTTGGCGGCGGTGCAGGGCCAGCTGGCGGGCACGCCGGCGACGGTGTTGGTGGCGGGCATGGCGGGCGGGGCGGGACCGGCGCGGGCGCGGCTGTCGACGGTGCAGGGCCAGCTCGCCGACGCGCGGACGCGCGGTTATACCGAAAGCCACCCGGACGTGGTGGCGCTCAAGGGCCAGCTCGCCGCGGCCACGGCGGCCGCGCGCGGCGAGCCGTTGACCGGCGGTACGGGCGGGAGCGGCACGCCCAATCCGCTCTACCTGTCGCTGCAGGCGATGCAGGCCGATCGCGGCGCGCAGGTCGCGGCGCTGCGGATGCGTAAAAGCCAGATCCAGGGCGATCTCGACGCGCTGGCCGCCAAGCTGGCGGTCGATCCGGAAGTCGCGGCGCAGCAGGGCGAGGTCGAGCGGCGCTATCAGGTGCTCAAAGACCAGTACGACCAGCTGTTCGCGCAGCGCGAGCAGCTCCGGCTGCGAGGGCAGGCGCAGAGCGAGGCCGCGCCCGTGCGCTTCTCGGTCATCGACCCGCCGCGCGCGCCCTCGACGCCCAGCGCGCCCAATCGGCTGCTGCTGCTGACGGGTGTGTTGCTGGCCGGACTGGCGGCGGGGGTGGGCGCGGCGTTCGCGATGGCGCAGCTCCGCCAGACCTATCCGACGACCCAGCGGCTGGAGCGCGCGAGCGGCATGACGGTGATCGGATCGATCGGCGAGGTCGTGACCCGGCTCCAGGTGGACGAGCGCAGGCGCAGGCTCAAGCTGTTCGCGAGCGGCGTCGGCGGGTTGGGCGGCGCGTACGTCCTGCTGCTCGGCGTCGAGATGCTCCAGCGCGGGCTCGCCGCATGAGGACCGATCCGATGAAGAAACCCGCGCCCGGCGGCTCGCTGCTCGAACGCGCCGCCAAGGTGTACGATTTCGGCGCCTATGCCCGGCCGGTCGCTCCGGCGGTCGCGATGGAGCCCGTGACGGCTCCGATCGATCCGACGCTGGCGGCGATCCCGGCCGAGTTCCTGGCGAGCGCCGACCATGACGACTTCACCCCGCCGCCGATCGACCCGACCGTGGTCACGATCGACCGCGCGATGCTCGCCGAGCGGGGTATGATCGTGCCGGGCGCGCCCGTCGGGCCGCTCGCCGAGGAGTTCCGGCTGGTCAAGCGCCACCTGCTCGGGCTCAAGCGGCTGATCGCGGAGGGAGCGCATCCCGACCGCGCCCGCACGATCCTCGTCTGCTCGGCGCGGCCGGGCGACGGCAAGACCTTCTGCGCGATCAACCTCGCGCTTTCGATCGCGGCGGAGCGGGATACCGAGGTGTTGCTGGTCGACGCCGACTTCGCGAAGCCCGACGTGTGCAAGCAGCTGGGCCTGCCCGACGGGCGCGGTCTGCTCGACGCGCTCGACGACGGCGCGGTCGACCCGGAAGAACTGGTCATCCAGACCGACGTGCCCGGCCTGGCCGTGCTGTCGGCGGGCACGCGGACCTCGGCCGATACCGAGCTGCTGGCGAGCGCGCAGACGCGCACGGTGATCGCGCGGCTGCTGGCCGCCAACCCGCGCCGCGTGGTGCTGTTCGACTCGCCGCCCGCGCTGGCCGCGTCGCCCGCCTCCGTGCTCGCGACGCAGGTCGGGCAGGTGATGCTGGTGGTCCGCGCCGACCGCACGGGCGACGGCGAGCTGCGCGAGGCGGTGTCGCTGCTCGATGGGTGCGAGCATATCGAACTGTTGCTGAACGCGGTCCAGTTCGTACCGGGCGGCCGCCGCTTCGGCAGCTATTACGGGCAGGAGGAGGCGGAATGAACCGGAGCCTGGCATGGTTGGCGGCCGCGACCGCGCTCACCGGGGCGGGATCGGCGACCGCGCAGGAGGCCGCGGAGACGCGCGCGCGCACCTACGTCCGGCCGTATGTCGAGGCGAGCCAGATCCTAGCGGCGGACCTGGAGGACGGCGACGTCGTCACCTTCACCACCCTGTCGGTCGGCGTCGACGCGGGCATAAACACCGCGCGCGCCGAGGGTCAGATCGGTCTGCGCTACGACCGGCTGATCTCGTGGGAGGACGATGTCCGGGACGGCGACGTGGTGTCGGGGCTGGCGCGCGGATCGTACCTCGTCGCGCCCGGGCTGTCGGTCGAGGGCGGCGGCATCGCCACGCGCGCCCGGTCGGACAACCGGGGCTCGGCACCGGGCGTGCTGATCGGCAATCCCGACAACATCACCCAGATCTATTCGCTCTATGCCGGGCCGACGCTGTCGCGCTCGGTCGGGGTCGCGCGGCTCGATGCCGGGTACCGGATCGGCTATACGAAGGTCGAGACGCCGGACTCCGTGCTGCTCGCCCCCGGGCTCGGCCGCCGCGACTTCTATGACGACGCGACCAACCATCTCGCGACCGCGCGGTTGAGCGTCGCGCCCTACGCGCTGCTGCCCGTCGGGCTGGCGCTCAGCGCGGGCTACGAGCGCGAGGATGCGGGGCAGCTCGACCAGCGGTACGAGGGCGTGCTCGTGCGCGGCGACGTGCTCGCGCCCGTGTCGCCCACCGTCGCGCTCGCGGCCGGCGTCGGATACGAACGGATCGAGTCGAGCAGCCGCCAGCCGCTCCTCACGCCCGAGGGGACGATCGCGGTCGACGAGGACGGGCGTTTCGTCACCGACCGCGGCCAACCGCGCCGCGTCGATTACCGGACGGACGGCGTCTACTACGATGTCGGCGTCGTATGGCGGCCCAACCGCCGGACCGAGGCGCGCGCGTCGGTCGGCGAGCGGTACGGGTCGTTCAGCGGCACGGGCTCGCTCAGCTACCAGGCGTCGCAGTCGGTGGGCTTGGCCGTCGGCGTCTATGATGGCGTCCAGACCTTCGGGCGGCAGTTGCGCCAGGGGATCGCCAATCTGCCGACCAGTTTCGTGTCGGCGCGCGACCAGTTCACGCAAGCATATAACGGCTGCGTGTTCGGCACGTCGGGGCGGACGCCGGGCGGATGCCTGAACGCCGTGTTCCAGTCGATCAACACCACCAGCTACCGCGCGCGCGGCATCGACGCGGTGGTCACGGCCACCCGCGGCGTCCACCAGTTCGGCGCGGGCGCGGGTTACGCCAACCGCCGCCTCCATACCGGCCGCTTGCCGGTCGGGGTGACGGTCTTCGGCGTCGAGGACGAGAGCGTCTATGGATCGCTGTTCTATGCGCGGTCGCTGACGCCGGTGTCGGGCTTCGACGCGCAAGCGTTCCTCAACTACTACAACACCGTGGGTCTCGGCGACGACGAGGTCTATGCGGGCGGCGCGGTGGCGAGCTATTTCCACCGTTTCGGACGGTTGCAGACGACCGCGTCGGCGGGGCTCTACAGCTTTCAGGTCGGTGATTTCGACGATCAATGGTCGGCGCAGGCGCTCCTCGGCGCGCGCTACAGCTTCTAGGGATACGACCGATGTACGATCAGCATTTCGGCCTGACCGGCAGGCCTTTCCAGCTCACGCCCGACCCCGGTTTCTGGTTCGGCACGGCGACGCACCGCAAGGCGATGGCGTATCTGGGCTACGGCCTGGCGCAGAGCGAGGGCTTCATCGTCGTCACCGGCGACATCGGCGCGGGCAAGACCACGCTGATGGGGCATCTGCTCGACGGGCTCGACCGCGCGCGGCTGAACCCGGTCACGATCACCTCGACCGCGATCGAGGCGGACGACCTGCTCCGCATCGTCGCGACCGGGCTTGGGGTCGATCCCGCCGGACTCGCCAAGGCGCAGCTGCTCACCGCGATCGAGCGCGGGCTCCACGCCGTCGCGCGGACGGGGCGGCGGACGCTGCTGGTCGTCGACGAGGCGCAGGCGCTGCCCGTCTCGTCGCTGGAGGAGCTGCGGATGCTCTCCAACTTCCAGGTGGGCGGCGGCCATGCGCTGCTGCAGATCGTGCTGCTCGGCCAGCCCGAGTTCCGCGACCGGCTGCAGGGCTCCGACCGGCTGGAGCAGCTGCGCCAGCGGGTGATCGCGATCCACCATCTCGACCCGATGACCGAGGACGAGGTGTCCGATTACATCGCCCACCGGCTGGCGATGGTGGGCTGGGACGGCCGTCCCGATTTCACGGTGGACGCGTTCCCGGCGCTGTTCGCCGCGTCCGCAGGTGTGCCGCGGCGCTTGAACCAGCTGGCCGGGCGCGTGATGCTCCATGCCGCGATGGAAGGGCTCGAGCTGATCGACGCCCGCGCCGTCGAGGCGGTCGCTGCCGACCTGGAGGTCGACATGGCCGCACCCGAGCGGACGGCCGAGCCCGTTTCCGAGAAGGCGCCGGAACTTCGGGCCGAACTCTCGCGTGCGATCCCAATCCGCCCGGCCGCCCCGGACGCCGACCTGATCCAGCGTCTCGCCGCGCTGGAGAAGCGGGTCGAGGCGCAGGACGCCGCGCTCCGGCGCGTGCTGACGTTGCTCGTCGACTGGATAGAGGGCGACGTCGCGCCGCCGCGGCCGGACGCGCTACGCGAACGCGCGGCCTGATCGGCCGTGCTGAACGGCCAGGTCTTGAACGGCATGTCCGTCGACGTGGAGGAGTGGTTCCAGGTCGGCGCGTTCGAGCGCGTGATCGCCCGCGACGATTGGGACGGCCTCGAGTCGCGCGTCGAACGCAACACGGACTCGGTGCTCGAGCTGTTCGAGGCGGCGCGCGTGAAGGCGACCTTCTTCACGCTCGGCTGGGTCGCCGAGCGCCATCCCTCGCTGATCCGTCGCATCGTCGCGGCCGGTCATGAGCTGGCGAGCCACGGCTGGGATCACCGCCGCGTCCACATCATGACCCCGGCCGAGTTCCGCGCCGACATCGCCCGCGCGCGCGCCGCGTTGGAAGGGGCGGGTGGCGTGGAGGTCATCGGCTACCGCGCGCCGAGCTTCTCGATCGACGCGCGCACGCCCTGGGCGCACGAGGTGCTCGCGGAGGAGGGCTACGGCTACTCCTCCAGCGTCGCGCCCATGCGGCACGACCATTACGGCTGGCGCGAAGCCCCGCGCTACGCGTTCCGCCCGCTCGCCGACGCCGCGCTGATCGAGGTGCCCGTGACGGTGGCGGAGGTCGCCGGGCGCAGGCTGGCGACGGGCGGCGGGTTCTTCCGGCTGCTGCCGGGCGCGTTGACCGATCTGGCGGTGCGCCAGGTCAACCGGGACGGGCAGCCGGCGATGTTCTATTTCCACCCTTGGGAAATCGACCCCGACCAGCCGCGCGTGGCGAACGCACCGCTGCGGTCGCGGGTGCGCCATTACTCCCGGCTGGGCGCGATGGCGGGCAAGCTGCGCGGACTGCTCGGACGGCACGAATGGGGGCGGGTCGATCTGGCCGTGGCGACGCTCGTTTCCCGCCACCCCGAGGTCGACGCGGGGGGCCGCATCGTCGGTACGGACGTGCGCACCGACACAAGAAGCGGGACCCCGGACCAAGTCCGGGGTGACGGGGTCGGGGTGGCCGCGTGACCTTTCACACCGTCACCGCGCCCGTGGGCGTCCGCGAGGCGAACCTGCGCGACGACCGCGACCGCGCGCGCGTCGACGCGTTCGTGCGCGAGCGGGGCGGTTCGCCCTTCCACCTCACCGGGTGGAGCCGGGCGGTCGAGCACGGGTGCGGGCAGCGCGCGCGCTACCTCGTCGCGGAGACGGCCGCGGGCGTGATCGCGGGCGTGCTGCCGCTCACCGAGATCCGCTCGCGGCTGTTCGGCCGCGCGCTGGTGTCGGCAGGGTTCGCGGTCGACGGCGGCGTGCTGGGCGACGCGGTCGCGCCGCTCGCGTCGGGCGCATGGGACTTGGCGACACGTCTGGGCGTCGGCGATGTCGAGTTCCGCGGCGGAGCCGCACCCGCCGGCTGGGCGACCGACGACACGACCTATTTGGGTTTTTCGCGCCCGCTCGCGGCCGACGACGAAGCCGAACTGCTCGCGATCCCGCGCAAGCAACGTGCGGAGGTGCGCCGGGCGCTCGGGCTGGGTCTGGAGGTCGGGGCGGGCCGCGATCGCGCGGCGCTCGCCGAGCATCACCGCGTCTATGCCGAATCGGTCCACAATTTGGGCACGCCCGTCTTCCCGCCCGCCCTGTTCCGCGCGGTCGTCGATCTGATGGACGCCGACGTGCTCACGGTCCGGCACGAGGGCAGGGCGGTCGCGAGCGTGCTCAGCCTGTACGCGAACGGCACCGTCTATCCGTATTGGGGCGGCGGCACGGCGGTCGCGCGGGCCCTGCGCGCCAACGACCGCCTGTATTTCGCGCTGATGGCCCATGCCCGCGCGCGCGGCTGCACCCGCTTCGATTTCGGCCGCTCCAAGGCGGGCACGGGTCCGGCCGCCTTCAAGAAGAACTGGGGGTTCGAGCCTGCGCCGCTCGCCTACGCCAAGCGTAGCGTGGGCCCCGCGCGAACCGTTAATCCGCTCGATCCGAAATACGCCCGCAAGATCGCGCTCTGGAAGCGGCTGCCGCTTCCGCTCGCGACCGCGATCGGTCCGTGGATCAGCCGGGGCCTGGGGTGAGCGACATCCTGTTCCTCGCGCACCGCGCGCCGTTTCCGCCCGATCGGGGGGATAAGATCAGAAGCTGGCACGTCCTCCAGCACTTGGCGGAGCGGGCGCGGGTGCATCTGGTCGCATTCGGCGAGACGCCCGCCGACGCGGTTCCGCCGCCCGAGTTGGCGGCGCGACTCGCGTCCTGGACGATCGTGCGC
>CAXTFF010000073.1:0-9282 GCA_964243325.1 uncultured Sphingomonas sp. | reverse complement strand
ACAGCACGACGAACTCCATGGGCGTGTAGTCGTCGTTGAGCATCAGCACGCGATAAGGCGTGGGCTGCTTAGTCTTGGACCGGGTGCGGGTGGCAACGCCGGTGCCCGTGCCGGGATCGTTGTCGTCCCCGCCGCCATCTCGGCGTTCGGCCATTCTCACCACGGGCGTCTGCATAGTCCAAAGATAAGACAGCGCCCCCTCGTCCGGCAAGGGGTGGCGGCCACAAGAAAAGGGCGACCACCCGCGAGGATGGCCGCCCTTGTTGGTTCGCACGGCTGCGATCAGGCGGCCGACTTCATCCGGTCGGCGACGATCGCGTAGCGGTTGGAGATCGGCTGGACGACCTCGCCCGCGAACTTCATCACCGTCTCGGTCGAGTGCGAGGTGTCGGCGACGAGCTGGTCGAGCGCGGTGCGGGCGAGCTCGCCCTGGAGCTGCATGAACTCGGTCGGCGACTTGACGGCGGCCAGGCGAGTGAAGGCAGCGGTCGCGCCCTCGAAGCGGGTGCGGGCGAGCTCGGCGGCGTGACGGCCCATGGCCTCCATGCCCTTGGCGGCGATGCGGCCGGACTCGACCAGCGCCTCGACGTTGCCCTTGTTCAGCTCGGCCATGTCCTGGACCATCTTGGGCGCGCGCTCGATCATGCCCTTGGCGCGGTCGTTCATGTCGGAGAAGACCTGCGCGCCCTTGTTCATCGTGGTCTCGGCGGTGTGGGTGATCGTCTCGGCGGTGGTGGCCATGCTATCTTCCTTTTGGATGGGTTCCGCCGGAGCCGCGGCGGTCGGATGGGGGATGGCGACCGGCTCGGGAGCCGAAGCGGTCATGAGCGTGACGGCGGCGATGTCGGCCTCGATCGGGACGGCGACGGGCTCGGGTTCGACCCGGACCGGACGGCCGCGCTTGACGGGACGCGCGGCGAGCGCGGCCGGGATGGAGTCGATGATGTCGGCTTCGGTCGGGTCGTTGTCAGCCACGTCGCGCTCCTATATTGCGGTGCAACATAGACTGCTTGACGCGAACGTCAACCCATACCGCTGCGGTGCAGCATCACCGTTGGCGTACATACTCCCCCGGCGCTTGCCCGAGCGCGGGGAACGCCCCCTGCCCCGGCACCCGTGCGCCGTCCGCCGCGACCTCGGCCGAGCCGCGGTCGCGCAGCCAGCCGATCCAGTCGGGCCACCAGCTGCCCTTGGTCTCGGTCGCGCCCGCGATGAACTCGTCGAGCGTGCTCACCGGCGCGTCGTTGCGCCAGTACTGGTATTTGCCCGCGGCGGGCGGGTTGACGACGCCCGCGATATGGCCCGACCCGGCGAGCACGAAGCGGAGCGGTCCCTTGAACAGATGCGTCAGTCGCCAGACGCTGGCGGCGGGGGCGATATGGTCCTCGCGGCCCGCCTGGACGTAGGTGGGGATCTTCACGCGCGTCAGGTCGAGCGGGGTGCCCGCGACCTTGAGTCGCCCCGGCTCGACGAGCAGGTTGTCGCGGTAGAGGTCGGTCAGGTAGCTCAGGTGCCAGGCGGCGGGCAGGTTGGTCGTGTCGCCGTTCCAGTGGAGCAGGTCGAAGGCGGTGTAGTCCTCGCCCAGCAGGTAGTTGTTGGTGACGTAGTTCCAGATCAGGTCGCGCCCGCGCAACAGGTTGAAGGTCAGCGCCATGTAGCGGCCGTCGAGGAAGCCGTCGGGCGACAAGGACGCGATCGTCGCCAGCTGGTCGTCGTCGATGAAGTGCGCCAGCTCGCCCGCTTCCGAAAAATCGACCTGCGCGGTGAAGAAGGTCGCGCTGGCCACCTTGTCGGCCTCGCCGGTGGCCGCCTGCACCGCCAGCGTCGCCGCGAGCGTGGTGCCCGCGACGCAATAGCCGATCGTATGCACCGCAGGCACGTCGAGCGCGGCGCGGACGGTGTCGATCGCCTGCCCTTGCGCGGCGACGTAGTCGTCCCAGGCGATGTCCCTCATGGACGCATCGGCGGACTTCCAGGAGACCATGAACACGGTCAGCCCCTGTTCGACCGCCCAGCGGATGAAGCTCTTCTCGGGCGTCAGGTCGAGGATGTAGAAGCGGTTGATCCAGGGCGGGAAGATGACGAGCGGAGTCGCGAGCACCTTGTCGGTTGTGGGTGAGTACTGGATCAGTTCGAACAGCGGTGTGCGGAGGACGACCGCGCCGGGCGTGGTGGCGAGGTTGCGGCCGACCTCGAACGCGGCGGGGTCGGTGTGCGTCAGCTGCCCGGCCCGAAGGTCGCCCAGCAGGTTGCCCATACCCTTGACCAGGTTCTCGCCGCCGGTCGCGATCGTGCGTTCGATCACCTGCGGGTTCGTGAGCGCGAAGTTGGACGGGCTCAGCGCGTCGACGATGCCGCGCGTCGCGAAGCGGAGCCGTTCGCGTTGCCTGGCATCGAGCCCGTCGACCGCCTCGACCTGGGCGAGCAGATGGTCGGCCATCAGCTGATAGCCGCGGCGTAGGGCGTCGAAGGCGGGCTGCCGCCATTCGGCCGCCTTGAACCGCTTGTCCGTGCTAGGCGCGGGCGCGCTCGCGGGGTCGAGCACCGCCCGCCAGAGCGTCAGGCCGTTCCGCCAGAACGCGCCCGCGCGCGCCAGCGTCGCGGGGTCGTTGAGGCCCGGCACGACGGGCACGCCCGGCGCGGCCGCCACGGCGAGGGTCGCGTCGAGTATTGCCTGTTGCGCCTGGGTCACCGCGGCGGCCCAATGCCGGCGGTCGTCCGGTTCGGGCGCTGCGGCGGCGGGCGGAATGGAAGTGTCGGCCATCAGGATCCTCTCCACGTCCCAACGCGCAACGTTGCTTTCCTTCTCCGTCTGGCCGGACTCGATCGGGCATCCCGCTCGTTTTTCCCCGGGCGAAAGCGGGACCCCGGATCAAGTCCGGGGTGACGGAGGATGGTGAGACGTTTACGCTCGCCTCCGAAAGGCCGCGCCCATGTCCACCGCCCCCGACGAGTTCTACCGCATCAAACGCCTGCCGCCCTACGTCATCGCGGAGGTCAACGCGATGCGGGCGCGGGCGCGGGCCGCGGGCGAGGACATCATCGATCTGGGCATGGGCAACCCCGACCTGCCGCCGCCGCCCCACGTCATCGCCAAGCTCGCCGAGGTGGCGGGAAAGCCGGGCGCACACGGCTATTCTGCGTCCAAGGGCATCCCGGGGCTCAGGAAGGCGCAGGCTGGCTATTACGCGCGCCGGTTCGGGGTGGAGGTCGATCCCGAGACCGAAGTGGTCGTCACGCTCGGGTCCAAGGAGGGGCTTGCGACGCTCGCCCAGGCGATCGTCACGCCGGGCGACGTGGTGCTCGCCCCCAACCCGTCCTACCCGATCCACACCTTCGGCTTCATCATCGCAGGAGCGACGATCCGGAGCGTTCCCGTGACGCCCGACGAGGCGTATTTCGCGTCGCTGGAGCGCGCGATGGCGTTCACCGTGCCCAAGCCCAGCGTACTGGTGATGGGATACCCGTCCAACCCGACCGCCGAGACGGTCGATCTCGCCTTTTACGAACGCGTGGTGGCGTTCGCCCGCGAGCACGGCCTGTGGGTGGTGAGCGACCTGGCCTATTCCGAGCTGTATTATGACGGGCGGCCGACGCCCTCGATCCTGCAGGTGCCAGGTGCGCGCGACGTGGCGATCGAGTTCACGTCGCTCAGCAAGACCTATTCGATGGCGGGCTGGCGGATCGGCTTCGCGGTCGGCAACAAGCGGCTGATCGCGGCGCTGACCAGGGTCAAGTCGTACCTCGATTACGGCGCGTTTACGCCGATCCAGGCGGCGGCCTGCGCCGCGATCAACGGGCCGCAGGACATCGTCGCGACCAACCGCGAGCTGTACCGGGCGCGGCGCGACGTGCTGGTGGAGAGCTTCGGGCGCGCCGGTTGGGACATTCCCAGCCCCAAAGCATCGATGTTCGCCTGGGCCCCGCTGCCGCCCGCGGTCGCGCATCTGGGGTCGCTGGAGTTCACCAAGCAGCTCCTGACCCACGCCCACGTCGCGGTCGCGCCGGGCGTCGGCTACGGCGAGAACGGCGAGGGGTTCGTGCGCATCGCCATGGTCGAGAACGAGCAACGGCTGCGCCAGGCGGCGCGCAACGTGAAGCGGTATCTGACCAGCATGGGGGTCAACACGCCCGCGCGCGGGGCTGGGTGAGGCGGTCGCAGGCGCTGGAAGGTCACTAAGTTCATGCCAAGAACGCTTGTTCGCGGCGATCGGCGAACCTGAACAAGTTGAGGGAAGTTGAGGCGTGAACGCGGTGCGGGCGTGGGCGCGCGACCGGCTTGGCATGCGTCAGCGTCATGCGCGGCGGAGAAATCGACGGGGTGAAAGAGCCGGCACCGGGGCGAACCCGAGCCGGCGGCGAGCCTGCCACGGAGGAGATGCTGTAGGACAGCGATTTTGGCATGTCCGTTCTCGACGCATTGCGGCAATGGGAGATCGCGGACATGCTGCGTCCGTGCGTCTACCCAGTCGCTCCTTCATATCGCTACCGCTGTTGCTGACAGCCTGTCAGCAGCCTCGGGCGGATGCGGGTATCCAACGGCAGACGCTCGTCTTCGATGATCCGGGACGTAGCCCTTCCTCCGGTCAGACCTTGTTCAAAGGAGCCAACCGGAATGCCTCGATGGAGGCGCCCAACGGAGACCTGGCAGCTGGTCTCCTCGCCTGCGGAGCAAGGGAATCGACGATCAGCGACGCGAACATGAGCCACACCTGGTCGATCGCCGTTCCTAGACCAGCTGATCCCGCCGCCTTCTTGAGGTGCGTTTCACGTCATGGGGGCCCGATGATGTTTCGCGTCCGTGCGAAAACGTCCTGAAAGGCTCGCCTAGAGCCAAAAGCGGATGTTCCGCCCCGGTTGCCCGCCCGACCCTCCCTCGCCATAGCGCGGTCATGCGTCCCGGCTTCGCCTTCTCCACCCGTTTCCGCGTCCGGTATGCCGAGATCGACGGGCAGCGCGTCGTCTTCAACTCGCGCTACCTGGAATATGCCGACGTCGCGGTGTCCGAATGGTGGGCGTGGACCGGGATCGGCCAGGCGCTGGGGACGGTGTGGGAGGCGACCGAGTTCCATGTGCGGCGCGCGGAGGTGGACTATCTGAAACCCTTCACGCTCGGCGATACGGTCGAGGCGTTCGTCCGGATCGGGCGGATCGGGGGCACGAGCATGACGCAAGGGTTCGAGCTGCGCCACGGCGAGACGGGCGAGCTGCATGCGACGGTCGAGCTGGTGGTGGTCAACGTCCACCTGCCGACGGGACGGCCCGCGCCGATCGAGGGCGCGGTGCGGACGTTCCTGGAGACGGTGCTGAACGGGCAGCCGGAGCGGATCGCCTAGCGGGCGCGTCCGGCGACCCGCTATTCGGCGGCCTGCCGCATCGGCTCGTCCGACACCACGTCGCTCGGCAGCGCCCAGATCAGGTCCTGCTTGGACAGGATCCGCCCGTCGTGACTGAGCACCGCGACCTGCTGCAGCGGCCGGCGGTCGCGTTCATCGACCAGTACCGGGAACGCGGGCTCGTTCGTTTCCCAGCGCTCGCCCCACTGGCGCAGCGCGATCATGGTGGGAAGCAGCGCGAAGCCCTTTTCGGTCAGGCGGTATTCGATCTTGCGGCGGTCGTCGGGGCACGGCTCGCGCCCCAGGATGCCGTGCCGGACCAGACGGCCCAGCCGGTCGGCCAGGATGTTGCGGGCGATGCCGAGCTCGCTCAGGAACTCCTCGAAATGATGGAGGCCGTTGAACGAGGCGCGCAGGATCAGGAACGACCAGCGCTCGCCCACCGCCTCCAGGGCGGCGGGGAGGCTGCATTCCGAGAGTTTCTCGCGCAGCTTGTCCATCCAAACATCCTCTCTGTTTCAGCGGGTTGTATCCCAACCCGGTCCGTCACGCCAACGACATATAAGTTTTAGGTTGCAACTTGAAATGTCTTCGGGTAGGTAGTGATCCGCAACTTACATGCAAAGGAACCGGATCATGCGCCTTCCCATCCTCGCCGCCTCCCTCGCCGCCACGCTGACGCTGGTCGTCGGCGCTTCCGACGCCCGCGCCCAGGGTGCCTACTACGTCGCCGTGCCCGAGGCGCAGGCGGGCAAGGCGAGCCTGATCACCCGCTCGACCCCCTGGCAGCTGCGCGGGAACGCGTATGTCGCCAATCGCGCGCCCGAGCGCGAGGTGGTCCTGTGCCAACTGCTGGCGCGCAACGTCGGCAGGCTCCGGAGCTTCTCGGCGGGCGGCGCGGCGCTCGACGGCTCGGCGCTGGACAAGTGCAACGCGCGCGCCAAGTCGACGCCGACCGGCGCGATGGCGGCGCGCTGAGCGGGCCCTCGAGTGACCGGGGCCGGCGCGGGCGAAGCCCGCGCTTCGTCGGGCGCGGTTTCCGGCCGCGCCGGCCGGTCCTATCGGCCCGCGCCGCGACGGCTTAGCTGTTGCTAAGCCTCCGCCGCGTGGGCCAATAGGACTGTGCTGAGACAATATGAACTGGTCGATCGGGTCCTGGACTACGATCCGGACGCCGACGAGGCGCTGCTCAATCGCGCCTACGTCTTTTCCATGAAGGCGCACGGGTCGCAGAAGCGCGCGTCGGGCGACCCCTATTTCAGCCACCCGATCGAGGTGGCGGGCATCCTGACCGACCTCAGGCTCGACGACGAGACGATCGCCACCGCGATCCTCCACGACACGATCGAGGATACGGTCGCCACGCCCGCGGAGATACAGCGGCTGTTCGGGCCGTCGGTCGCCCGGCTGGTGGACGGCGTGACCAAGCTGTCGAAGATCGAGGCGCAGAGCGAGAACGAGCGCGCGGCCGAGAACCTGCGCAAGTTCCTGCTGGCCATGTCGGACGACATCCGCGTGCTGCTGGTGAAGCTGGCCGACCGGCTGCACAACATGCGCACGCTGCATCACATCGCCAAGCCCGAGAAGAGGCGGCGGATCGCGCGCGAGACCATGGACATCTACGCGCCCCTCGCCGAGCGGATCGGCATGTACGAGTTCATGCGCGAGATGCAGACGCTCGCCTTCGAACAGCTGGAGCCCGAGGCGTTCGAGTCGGTCGGGCGGCGGCTAGAGCGGCTGAAGGAGGGCGGCGGCGACCGCATCGCCAAGATCGCGTCGGGGCTCAAGCTCGTGCTCGGGCGCGGCGGCATCGAAGCGGAGGTGTCGGGGCGCGAGAAGCATCCGTTCTCCATCTGGCGCAAGATGGCCGAACGGCACATCAGCTTCGAGCAACTGTCCGACGTGATGGCGTTCCGCGCGGTCGTGCCGACGGTGGAGGACTGCTACCGGGCGCTCGGCATCATCCACCGGCGCTGGCCGATGGTGCCCGGACGGTTCAAGGACTATGTCTCGACCCCCAAGCGCAACGGCTACCGTTCGCTCCACACCACGGTGATCCACGCCGAGAACGCGCGGATCGAGGTGCAGATCAGGACGCCTGAGATGCATGCGCAGGCCGAGTACGGGCTGGCCGCGCATTGGGCGTACAAGACGGGCGAGAACGGCGACAAGGTCCGCGCGGACGCGAACCACAGCTGGATCCGCGATCTGGTCGAGATCCTCGACACGGCCGGATCGCCCGAGGAACTGCTCGAACACACGCGCATGGCGATGTACGCCGACCGCATCTTCGCCTTCACCCCGCGCGGGGAGCTGATCCAGCTGCCCAAGGGCGCGACGCCGATCGACTTCGCCTATGCGGTGCATACCGACCTGGGCGATCAGGCGGTCGGCGCCAAGGTCAACGGGCGCGTGGTGTCCTTGAAGACGGTGATCGACAATGGCGACCAGGTGCAGATCCTGCGTTCCAAGGCGCAGGTGCCCCAAGCCGCCTGGCTGAACATCGCGACCACGGGCAAGGCGCTCGCCGCGATCCGGCGGCACCTGCGGCACGCCGAGCGCGACGAAGGCGTGAAGCTCGGTCGCAAGATCTATGACGACATCGTCCGCCGCCTGCCCGCGCCGATCGGTACGGACGCGCTGCCGCAAGCGCTCAAGCGGCTGAAGCTGCCCGACGAGGCGGCGCTGATGCATGCGGTCGCCAGGCGGACGCTGTCGGACGCGGCGGTGATGGAGGCGCTGATGCCCGGATCGGCGGGCGAGGGCGTGTCCGACATGGCCCGCCAGGCGGGCGCGATCTCGATCAGAGGGCTGACGCCCGGCGTCGCGTTCGACCTGGGCGATTGCTGCCGCCCGGTGCCCGGCGACCGCATCGTCGGCCTCAGGCGGCCCGACGCCGGGATCGAGGTGCACCGCATCGACTGCGCGGTGCTGGGCGAGCTGGCCGAGCGCTCCGACGGCGAGACCGACTGGGCCGACGTGTCGTGGGGCGACAAGGCCGACGGCGGCGTCGCGCGCATCCAGGTGGAGGTCAAGAACGAGCCGGGGGCGCTCGGCATGCTCGCCACCATCATGGGCCGGCACAAGGCCAACATCATCAACCTGCGGCTCGATGCGCGCGACGCGCTGTACCACACCAACACGATCGACGTGGAGGTCCACGACCTGCACCAGCTGATGCGCCTGCTCGCGGCGCTGCGCGCGGTGGAGGCGGTGCACGCGGCCGACCGGGTCTAAGGTGACGGAACCGCGCGGGCGGGCTAGACGCGCGGGGCCATGCACCGCCCCGCCCTGTCCGTCGTCATCCCCTGCTACAACGAGGCGGCCTGCCTCGAGCTTCTCCACGCCCGCGTGTCGGCGGCGGCGCGGGCGGCGGTGGGCGACGATCACGAGATCCTGCTGATCAACGACGGGTCGCGCGACGACAGCTGGGCCGTGATGCGGGGCCTGGCCGCGCGCGATCCGCGGTTGGTGGCGGTGAACCTGTCGCGCAACCACGGCCACCAGCTGGCGCTCACCGCCGGGCTCGACCTGTGTTCGGGGGCGCAGATCCTGATCATCGACGCCGACCTGCAGGACCCGCCCGAGCTGCTGGGCGAGATGCGCCGGTCGATGGCGGAGGCGGAGGCGGACGTGGTCTACGCGGTCCGCCGCAGGCGCGAGGGGGAGACGCTGTTCAAGCGGGCGACCGCCGCGCTGTTCTACCGGCTGCTCGACCGGGTGACCGACACGCCCATCCCGCTCGACACGGGCGATTTCCGGTTGATGAGCAGGCGCGCGCTCGACGCGTTCCTGGCGATGCCCGAACAGGCGCGCTTCATCCGGGGCATGGTGGCGTGGATCGGCTTCAGGCAGGTGCCGCTGCCCTACGACCGCGCCGGCCGCCATGCGGGCGAGACCAATTATCCGCTGGGCAAGATGATCCGGCTGGCGTTCGACGCGGTGA
>CAXTFF010000072.1:0-9443 GCA_964243325.1 uncultured Sphingomonas sp. | reverse complement strand
GATCGGGCGGATGGCGGCGGGCCGGCTTCGTCGGCAGGCGGCGGGCGGGTAAGGCCGACCCGAGCGACCCCTAGCCGCGGGCGGCCTGGCCCTCGAGCGCGTCGATGCAGAACGCGGCCAGGCGCTTGTGGTCGTCGCCCGATGCGAAGCTGTGCGAACAGCTGTCGACCCGGACGACCCGGGTGCTCCGGCGGCCACGCGCCTTTTGGAACGCCGGTCGCCGCCATTCCCGGTCGAAGGCGATGGCGGTGGCGTCCCTGGCGGCCAGGATCACCGACAGCGGCGCGCCGCCGCGCTCCAGTTCGGCCGCGACGCCTGCCGCCAACCCCACGTCGCGCGGCCGAAGCAGGCTGCGCACGCCGCGCAGCGCCTTGCCGAGATCGACCTCGCCCGCCAGCACCCGCCGCCATCCGTCCAGCGAGCACAGCCGCTGCCGGTAGCGCCGCGCGACGGCGGCCGGCGGCGGCAGTTCGCCTTCGGGCTCGACCACCCACGGGTTCGCCAGCGCGAGCGCGTCGATCCGCGCGGGCACGTGGGCGAGCGCGAGCGCGGTCGCCCCGTCGCACAGCCCGAATCCCACGACGCCCGTCAGATCGGGGCGCAGCGCCCGGAACGCCGCGGCCGCGGCCGCGATGTCGGGGCCGCTCCCGCGGAAGCCGGCATCCACGCCGCCGCTGTCGCCCACCCCGCGCCGGTCGAACCGGAACACCGGATAGCCCGCGGCGGCGACATCGGCGGCCAGGCGCGCCATCCCGCCATGCGCGCCCGCGCGCAGCTCGGTCCCGCCGGTCACCATCAGCAACCCGGTGGTCCGCTCGCCGCCGTCATAGGTCGCGCCGAGCGCGGCGTCGCCGCATCGAAAGGAGGTCAGCCTTCGCATGACGCCACCCACCCGGCGATGTCGGCCGCGAGCCGCTCGGACAGCGCGGGGTCGGTGCCCGGCTCGGCACGGCGCCAGAGCGGCAGGCCGGCCATCTCGATCTCGCCCACGCGGAGCGGTCCCGCGACCGCGGCGGGCTTGGCGGCGCGCAACGCGTCCAGCAGCGCCGGCCCGAACGAGAATCCCGCGAGCGATACGACCCCGTCCCCATCCCCGGTCGCATCCGCGGTCGCGCCGCCCTCGCGGTTGGCGACGCGGTGCGCGCGCTCGAGCGGGCGCACCAGCGCGCTGCCCTCCACAGGCGCGAACCGCCAGCGGCTCGCCGCCCGGCACGCGTCGTCGAGCAGGCAGCCGCCGCGCAACGAGACGACGTGCGGCGGCGACCCGCCCTCCGCCCGCCACGCCTCGGCCGCCGCCGCCGCCGCGCCCCGCCACCCGTCCCATCCGACCGCGCGCAACGGGACCGCGCTCTCGCCGCAGCCCGGCAGGTCGGGGATCGCGCAGGCGAACCCCCGGCCCGCCAGCCGCCGCGCCGTGTCGACGATCAGCGCGCGCAGCAGGTTCATCTCGTTCAGCAGCGGCGCCAGGATCAGGACGCGGGGCCCGGCACCCGCGCCGTGGACCAGCATCCACTCCCCGTCGGCCCCGACCGGGTAGCGCCGGTAGTCCAGCCCGCCCACGTCAGCCACCGCGCATGCTCCTGGCGAGCGCCGACGCGGTCGCCCCCGCCGCCCCCGCCAGCCCGCCGATCCGGCGCGCGTTGAACAACGACAAGCGCCGCAGCACCCGCCGTTCGGTCATCCACCCGGCCTTGTAGGGCTCGTCGCCGTTGCCGTAATCGATCACGGCCGGACGGTCGTGCCCGATCACATGGGCGAACATCGCGTGGCTGAGCAGGGTCCCGGGCGAGGTCGCGCGCTCCGTCTCCAGATAGGCGAGCTTGTGGATCACGGCGACGCCGTTCTCGACCGTCCAGAACTGCCCGGCGACGGGCCGGTCGCCGCGAAAGGCGAGCCCCAGCCGAAGCGTTCCCGCCGCGCCCTCGATCCGCGCCAGCGCGCGCAGGAAGGCGGGCGAGCCCTCGGCGGGCTTCCAGCTGCCCGCATACACCGCCTCGTACGCCGCCCAGGCGCGCTCGTCGAAACGATCGAGGATCCGCACCCGCAGCTCTGCGTTCTTCCCGCGGCGGCGGACCGTGTTGCGCAGCCTGGACGGCCGCTCCGCCCACCAATCGTCGAAGCCGCGGCCCCGGACCGACGCCGTCCAGTTCGCCGTCTCCTCGCGCTCGGCGGCCCACCAGCCGAGCGGCCGGAACGCATCGCGCAGCTCCGCCGCGGCGGCGTCGCCCAGCGGGGCCAGGTCGATCCGGTCGAATCCGCGCAAAGCCCGGGCCAGCGCGCGGAGCAGGCGCGACCGCACCGCCGCCGTCGCGCCGGGCGTGAACACCGGCGCGACCGCGAGCGTGTACCAGCCGGAAAAGGCGCAGGCGCGCCCGGTTCCCCGGTCATGCAGGAACAGCCACGCGCGATCGTCGCCGATGCGCGCGCTCGCCGCCACCAGCCCCGCGGTCGGCAGGACGTGTTCGCGCGTCAGGCGCAGCCAGTCCAGCCGGTCGTAGAGCGACGGCTGGGCGGCGCGGTCCAGCGCGCCCGCGGCGTCGCGGGCGACCTCCTCCAGATCGCCGAACAGCGTCGTCCGGGCGATCGCGGCGGCGTGCGTCCGCGATCGCCCGGGCGTCGACATCGCCGCGAAACCGTTCAAGTCCGGTCCAGGGCGCGCCTGGCCCTGCCGATCGCGCGGTAGGCCAGCGACTTGGCGCGGTTCTGCCGGGGAAAGCGCCCGGGCGCGCCCGGCGTGACGCCCGCCCGACGCGCCAGGTGGTTGAAGCCGTGCGCGTCCGCCTCGCGGTAGCTCCATTCGGACCGCCACGTCACCGAGAACGAGACGGACGGCTCCGGGCCGTTCCTCACCCAGTGCGGCGCCTTGACGGGGACGTGGATCGCCTGACCGGGCGACAGCCGGTGCGGGGCGCCCATGGCGGCGAAGCCGTCGCGGTAGGGCAGGTTGCGATGCCCGCCCATGTGGAACCGTTCATGCAGCTCGGGCCCGGCGATCCGGTCGTCGCCCGCCGGGAACACGGTCATCGTCTTGGCGCCGCGCATCTGCAGCAGGATGTTGTGTTCGGGATCGAAATGGAACGGCGTCACCGCGCCGGGCGACGAGACGAACACGAAACCCTCGCGCTTCAGCATCGCGCCCGTGCGCGGCGCGACCAGCGGTTCGATCTCGTCGAGGACGGCGTCGAGCAGCGCGCGGTATTCCCCGTCCTGTTCGACGGACTTCAGTACCATCCAGGACCCGTTGCGCTCGATCGAGCGGATCGTGTCGGCGACCGACAGCCCGTTGCCCCGGACCGCGTCCGGATCGACCCCGATCGGCAGGTCGCCCAGGTTCCGCTCGACGTCGGCCGGCCGCATCCGGCCCGCCAGCCGCACCAGCGCCTCCAGCTCGAACAGCGGGTGACCCGCCAGCCGGTGCGAGACGACACCGGCCTGCTCGGGATAGAGCCGGGCGAACCCGGCGCGCCCTTCCGCGTCGAACATCTGAGCGGTCATCGGGGCGGGCTTTCTTTGAAAGGGGTGCGTCGGGTGCGCGCTCGGACGCGGGCGGCGAGGTCCTCGGCGGTCCGCGCCAGGCGGAACGCGCCGCGCCGCCGCCACCCCGCGAGCGGTACGCTGACGCGGACGACGCCGCGGCGCTCGGTCCATAGGCCGTCGATCATGGGATGGTCCTCGACCGCGCAGCTGTCCATCCACCCGACATCGGGGCGGTCGAGGACGGCGTAGTTCTCCAGCTCGATCAGCACCCCCGGCGAGTAGCGCGCGAACGCCTCGTCATAGGCGATCTTGAACGAAAAGGCTCCGGGCGCGGCGAACAGGTTGACGAGGATCGCCAGCGGCCGGTCGTCCAGATCGAGCCGGATCATCTCCAGCCGTCCCGCCGCGTGCGCGCCGGCGGCGACCTCGCGGAAGAAGCGGTCCGTTCCGGCCTCCAACGCGAGCGCCGATCCGGCCCGCCCCTTCCAGCCCGACGCCTCCAGCGCCAGGAACCGATCGCACCAGGGGCCGACGTCGTCGCCCGGCGTCAGCCGTCGGACCGCGACCGCGCCGAGCTCGGCCAGGCGCGACCGCAGGCGCCGGAGCTCCTTGCGCTTCTTGCCGCGGACGGCGGCCTCGTAATAGGCGGCGGGCGCGAGGTCGCTTTCGAGCAGCGCGCGCTCGGTGCGGTGAACGACGTCGCACGGTCGGCCCAGCCGCGCCGCCGCCCGCGCCAGTCCCGCGTGCGTGGGTCCGCCTTCGACGAGCCCCGTCACATGCAGCAGGCCCGGCGCCCAGCCGGCCGCGTCGAGCGCCTCCAGCATCCCGCGCCAGGCGCTCGCTTCATGGCCCGCCCGGACGAGCGAGGTGCCGAGAAACGAATGGTGATGCGTCCAGCTCGCCACATGGGGCAGCGGCAGGCGTCCGTACCGGGGGGCGACGGCGAACGGGAACGACCCGATCAGCCGCGGCGCGCCGGGCTCGCCGTCCCAGACCAGGACCGCGCGCGCGTCCGCGCCCTGCGGCAGGTGCGCGGCGGCCGCCTTGACGAACGGGCGCTCGGCGAACACGTTCGGCTCGGCCGCGGCCGAGCCCAGCGCGTCCCAGGCGCGGTCGGCGATGGGATCGCGGTCGCGGAGGTCACGAAGGGTGGCCCGGACTTGATCGGCCCCGATGCGGCGGAAAGCTTCGTCCGACATCGGCTCGAACGCGACACATGCTCCTCCAGTGGCGACCCGTTGCTGCATGGTGGTGAACCGATCCCCGCGTCCTGGCCCCGGACGTTAGGGCCCGCGCGTTGAGGAATCCTTACGGCGGCGAGCAGGAAGGCGTCGCTGGGCCCGCCAGGATCTCGGCGGGCTCCGGATGCCCCAGGAACGCCGCCGGGCTGGCGGTGCGGCCGTACGCGCCCGCCAGGAACACCGCGATCACGTCGCCGACCTCCGCGCGGGGCAACGCGACCCGGTCGGCCAGCCGGTCGAGCGGCGTGCACAGGCACCCGACGACCGACACCGTCTCCGCCGCGTCCAACCCCATGCGGCCCGCGACCGCGACCGGGTAATTGCGGCGGATCACCGTGCCGAAATTGCCCGACGCGGCGAGCTGGTGGTGCAGCCCGCCGTCGGTGATCACGAACGACTCGCCCCCGCTCTCCTTGCGGTCGACGACGCGGGTCAGATAGACGCCGCATTCCGCGACCAGCCAGCGGCCCAGCTCGACCGCGAAACCGCTGTCGGCGAGCGCGGCCGGACGCCGGTCCAGCTGCTCGCCAAGCGCCGCGCCGATGCGGTCTGGATCGACGGGAGCATCGCCGGCGAAATAGGGCACGCCGAAGCCGCCGCCCAGATTGACCAGCGGCGGGGCGGCGCCCGCCTTGTCGGCCAGCCGCGCCGCCAGCGCCACGGTGGCCGCCTGCGTCTCGATCAGGGCGGCGGTGTCGAGCGACTGGGACCCGGCGAAGATATGGAACCCGCGCCAGTCCGCGCCGCCCTCGATCACGACGCGGACCAGCGCCGCGGCGCGCACGGCGTCGACCCCGAAGGGGGACGGCCGCCCACCCATCCGCATCCCCGATCCGCGCAGCTCCAGGTCGGGATTGACCCGCACCGCCAGCCGCGGCCTGACGCCGATCCGGTCGCCGATCGCAAGCGCGCGGGCGGCCTCGCCCTCCGATTCCAGGTTGATCGTCGCCCCCGCGCCGACCGCGGCCGCCAGCTCGTCGTCGCGTTTGCCGGGCCCGGCGAAGCTGATCGCGGCCGCCGGCTTGAACGCGGTCGCGGTGCGCAGCTCGCCCGCCGAGGCGACGTCCAATCCGTCCACCAACGGCGCGAGCGCGGCGAGCAGCGGCGGAAACGGGTTGGCCTTGATCGCCAGATGCAGGCGGACCGCGGCGGGCATCGCGGAGCGGAACCGCGCGATCCGGTCCAGCGCGATCGCCGGGTCGTAGACGAACAGCGGCGTGTCGCCCGCCTGCGCGATCCAATGCTCGGCCGGACGCCCGGCGATCAGCAACGCGCCGGACTGCCCGGCGAATTCCGGGGGAAGCGGGCCGATCGGCTTCATGATGGGGTCCGCCCGTCCGGCGCCGGGCCGCGCGCGGCGGCGGCGATCGCCGCGCGGTCCAGCTTGCCGTTGGCGTTGCGGGGCAGCGCGGGAAGCCAGTCGATCCGCGCGGGCTGCATGAAGTTGGGCAGGTCGCGCTTCAGCCGGGCGCGCAACGCCGCTTCGCCCGACGGATCGCCCGCCGCGACGATCACGATCGCCTGGCCCGCGCGCTCGTCGGGGACGCCCACCGCCACCGCCTCCAGCGCCTCGCCGCCCGCGAGCACCGCCTCCTCGATCTCGCCCGGGCTGATCCGGTTGCCCGCCGACTTGATCATCTCGTCGTCGCGCCCGACGAAGCGGAACAGCCCGTCCTCGCCCTCGATCACCGTGTCGCCCGACCAGACCGCCGTCCCGCCCGCGCGCGCGAAAGCGGGCGCCGGGCGGAAGCGCGCCGCGGTGCGTTCGGGATCGCGCCAGTAGCCTTGCGCGACGAGCGGCCCGGCATGGACCAGCTCGCCCGGCTCGCCCGGCGCGGCGCGCGCGCCGTCGGCGCGGACGGCCATCACCTCGGCGAACGGGATCGCGCGGCCGATCGCCTCGGGATGCGCGTCGACCAGTCGAGGGGACAGGTAGGTCGACCGGAACGCCTCGGTCAGCCCGTACATCGGATAAAGGTCGGCGGCGGGAAAGCGTTCGCGGAGTTCGCGGACCATGCGCGTCGTCAGCGCGCCGCCCGAATTGGTCAACCGCCGCAGCCGCGCCGCCGTCCCGGCGGGCCAGTCCGCCTCCAGCAGCCGGGTCCAGAGCGGCGGGACCCCGGCCAGCGTCGTGACCGCGAACCGGTCGACGGCTTTCACGACGTCGCGCGGCGTCAGGTAATCGAGCGGCGCCACCGCCGCCCCCGCCGCCCAGCTCGAGAACAGCTGGTTCTGCCCGTAATCGAACGACAGCGGCAGGACGCCCAGCACCCGGTCGCCCGGGCGCAGTTCCAGATAGCGCGCGACCGACACCGCGCCGAGCCACAGGTTCGCGTGGCTGAGCATCACGCCCTTGGGCCGCCCGGTCGAACCGGAGGTGTAGAGGATCGCCGCCAGCGACCCCGGATCGGCGTCGGACGGCGGCAGGCCGGGGCCGTCGAGGGGCAGCGCGTCCTCGGGGACCACCATGCAGCCGACGGACGCATGGCCCTGCTCCAGCGTCATCGCGCGCGCGGGCTGTGTCACCAGCAGCGCGGCGGCGCTGTCGGACAGGATGTGGGCGACCTGCGCACGCTTCAGCAGCGGGTTGACCGGGACATGCACCAGCCCCGCCCGCGCCGCCGCGAGCGGCAGGAGGCAAGCCGCGCGGGTTTTGGGAAGCCAGCTCGCCACCCGGTCGCCGGGCGCGAGACCGCGGGTCGTCAGCCACCGGGCCATCGCCGCGACCCCGCGCTCCAGAGCGGCGTGGTCGAGCAGGCCCGCCCGATCGATCAGCGCCGGATCGCCTCGCTCGCCGCGCAAGGCGAGGTGATCGATCGGGCGCGGTAGCGGGTCAGGCGACGACATCAGGCGTCCCTAGCCCGGAAAGGTTGCGGTTTTCGACTCCCGAAGACCGGCACGGGAGAGCGAGGTGGCGAGGCGACGCGTATCGTCCCTGCCGGACGCGCGAAAGCCCCTTCCCCAAGGCGAGGGGCTTTCGTGCGGTCGGTCGCGGGGACCCGCGACGAACCAAGGCGTACGATGGCAGTGACCCGGGCCTGACGGCATCCGTGGCCGCGGGTGCGACCATCACCAGCGCCGAGCGGCGGCGCGGCCGGCACGCCGTCGCTGACCGCGGGCGCGTTCGACGATGTCTGGTCGCGGTGCGTGCTGGCGATCGCGCTCGCCACCTTCGGCGGCGGCCCCGGCGTGGCGCCGCTCGCGATCGGCGGCGGGGTCGCCTGGGCGGCGGTCGTCCTCCTCGCCGGACCGCGGCCGCTCGCCCCGCCGGGCCGTGCCGTCCGGCGGGAGGGCGGGATGGGCATGACGGTGCTGGCGATCACGCCGGCCCTGTTCCGCGTGTCGGCGTTCCTGATGGACGCGGTCGGCATCCATGCGGTCTTCGGCGGGTTCCTGCTCGGCGTGGCGATGCCGCGCGGCGCGTTCGCGGTCGAGCTCAAGCGCAAGGTGGTGCCGCCGCCGATACCCTTCACCTGTTCGGGCCCGAACACCCGCCTGGACGCCGTCGCCCCTGGGCCCATCATCGATATCGGGCTGCGCAAGGGGACATCGGCCCGACCCTGTTCCCGGTGCCCGTGCCGATGGCGACCTGACGACGATGATGGCGAGCCCGCTGTTCGAGCTCGTCCATGGACGCCGGGCGAGGGCGACGGGCGACTTCGGAGGGCTCGTCGGGGCGGACCGAACCGCCCGGGCGAGCGTTCAGGCGGTCGTCCTGGTCCGGACGGCGGCGAGCATGTCGTGCGACGTCAGGAACAGCGTCCGGCCGTCGCGGCCGCCAAAGCACAGATTGGCCACCGCCTTGCCGGTCGCGATCAGGCCGAGCGGCGCGCCGTCCGCGCCCAGCACGTGGACGCCGCCCGGCCCGGTCGCGAACACGCGGCCCGCGCGGTCCACCGCCACCCCGTCGGGCAGGCCCGGACCGCCGGCGGCCAGATGCGGGCGCATGTCGTGGAACACCCGCGGCGCGCCGATCGCGCCCGCCGCGTCGAGCGGATAGGCGAGCAGCTCGGGCCGCGTCTCGTCCGACAAGGCGAGGTACAGGGTCCGCTCGTCGGGCGACAGCGCGATCCCGTTCGGGCGGCGGTGGCCGCGGTCGAGCAGATGGACGCGCCCATCCGGATCGAGGCGGTACAGGCCCTGGAAGTCGAGCTCGCGCAGCGGCGACCGGTCGGGGTCCTTGAGGCCGTAGGGAGGATCGGTGAAGAAGATCGCGCCGCCCCGCGCCACCGCGACGGTGTTGGGGCTGTTGAAACGCTTGCCGTCGAACCGGTCGGCCAGGATCGTCTTGCGGCGCGTCGAAAGGTCCACGCGCGCCACCGCGCGGTTGCCGCTGTCCGCCATCACCAGCCGCCCGGCGGCGTCGACCGCCAGCCCGTTGGCGCCCGCCTCGTTGAAGGCGGCGGGCACCGGTCCGACGAGGCCCGACGGCCGCATGAAGATGTCGAGGCCCACCCGGGGACGCCACCGCCAGATCGTGTTCCCGGGCACGTCGCTGAACAGCAGCCAACCCTGCCGCCGAAGCCAGACCGGCCCCTCGGCCCAGCGGTAACCCTCGCCGAGCACCTCGACCGGCGCGGCCGCGTCGATCACGGCGTCCAGGCCGGGATCCAGCCGCCGGACGCCGCCCACGGTCCGCGGGACGGTAGCGGCCCCGCGCGCGGCCGCCGTCAGCGGCAGCGCTCCGGCGGCCACGAGATACTGCCGACGGGTGAGGCGCACGCT
>CAXTFF010000071.1:9344-9687 GCA_964243325.1 uncultured Sphingomonas sp. | reverse complement strand
GCCGTCCGTCCAGCCGCCGCTCCATCCGCCGCCCGACGACCCGCCGCCCCACCCGCCGAAGCCGCCGCTCCCGCGCGAACGGCCGAGTTCGTTCGCTACCGACCAAAGCACGATCGGCAGCGTCGGGTCGCTTCCGCCGCGGTAATGCCGTCCGCCCGACCGGCCCCGCTTCCCTCGGAGCAGCGGCAACACGACGAAAAGGAAGATGAAACCCCAAAAGATCAACGATCCGGGCACGCCATTCCCGCCGCCGGTGCTCCCAGTGCGTCGGCGGTTAGCCCGGTCGAAGCTTTTCGCGGCGGCATCGGTGCGCGCCCGCGCCTCCTCGGGCGCGGCACGTAGC
>CAXTFF010000071.1:8988-9334 GCA_964243325.1 uncultured Sphingomonas sp. | reverse complement strand
GACCTCAATCGATACTTTGCGCTCACCCGGTGCGACGAGAAGGATCGCGCCGTTGTTGACATCACGCAGACCTACGCCCCAGTTCCGCCCCATACGATAGCCGAAATCCCGGATATCATAGCCTTGGAGGTCCGGCACGGTTGCTACCACCAACTGACGCTTGGTCTCGCGCTGGAGCGCCTCGAGCTTGGCGGACAGACTGGCCTCCGTCGCTGGTGGGATGACGTTCGCGGCGTCCACCACGCGGCCGGTGAATTGCGGGAAATCCTGCCCCCGTGCCGCCCCGGCGAGAACCGTCAGGAGCAGCGCGAGGATCATGCGGGCCAAGGGCACGTCAGCCGAAATT
>CAXTFF010000071.1:0-8978 GCA_964243325.1 uncultured Sphingomonas sp. | reverse complement strand
GTCAAGATGGGTTCGAGCCCATACCCGACTTAGATCCGCGGCCCGCGCTGGCCGGGCGGCTCGCGCCGGGCGATGAACAGGATGGCGCCGTTATTCACGTCCGTCAGACCGACACCCCATGTCCGTAGCAGGCGATAACCATAGTCCGACACCGGATAGCCCTGCATGTCGGCTATCGTCGCCACCACCAGCTGACGCTTGGTCTCGCGTTGCAGCCCTTCCAGCTTGGCCGTCAGCTCCGCCTCGACCGCGGGCGGCAGGACGTTCGCCGCATCCACGACCAGGCCGGTGAACTTCGGAAAGGTCTGTCCGTGCGCCGCTCCGGCGAAGACCGCCAGGAGCAGCGCGAGGATCATGCGGGCCAAGGGCACGTCAGCCGAAATTCACCTGCGGCGCGCGCTCGGCACCCGGCGTGGTCGCCTGGAACGGCGTGAGCGGCTTGGCCCCGTGGATCACGCGCGCGCCGATCGCGTCGGGAAAGGTGCGGATGCGCGTGTTATATTCCTGCACCGCGCCGTTATAATCGCGCACCGCGATCGCGACGCGGTTCTCCGTGCCTTCCAGCTGGCTCATCAACATGCTGAAATTGGCCTGGCTGCGCAGCTCGGGATAGGCTTCCTGGAGCGGGCGCATCGCCAGGCTCAGCGCCCCTTGGGCGGCGGCGAACTGCTGCATCTTGGCGGGGTCGGTCAGGTCGTCGCCGCTCAGCTGGACCGAATTGGCGCGGGCGCGCGCGCTGATGACGTTGGTCAGCGTCTCGTTCTCCGCCTTGGCCGCGCCGCGGACGGTGGCGACGAGGTTGGGGATCAGGTCGGCGCGGCGCTGGTAGGCGGCCTGCACGTCGGCCCAGCGCGCCTTGGCGTTCTCCTCGGAGGTGGGGACGCTGTTGAGCCCGCACCCGGCGAGCAGGACGGAGGCGGCGACAGGGGCGAGAGCACGAAACATGCGGTCCTCCGAATATGACGGGGCGATATAGGTTGCCTGAACGGCCCGGTGAAAGGACAATCGTCTCCGGACGGGTTTTCAGGGGCGAAGGGGTCAGTCGATGTTGAAGGAGTTCCAGGCGTTCATCGCGCGCGGCAACGTGCTCGACCTGGCGGTGGCGGTGATCGTCGGCGCGGCGTTCGGCAGGATCGTGACCTCGCTGACGGAGGATGTGATCATGCCGGTGATCGGGCGGGTGATGGGCGGGCTCGACTTCTCATCGTACTTCCTCGTGCTGGGCCCCGTGCCGGCGACGCTCGCCGGATCGACCGACTATCTGGCGCTCAAGAAGGCGGGCGTACCGCTGCTCGGCTATGGCGCGTTCCTGACGCAGGCGGTCAATTTCGTGATCGTCGCCTTCATCATCTTCCTGCTGGTGCGCGGCGTGAACCGGATGGCGGGCGTTTTCGAGCGCGAGAAGGCCAAGGCCGCCGACCTGGCCTCGCCCGAGCCGACCGACATCGCGCTGCTGCGCGAGATCAGGGACGAGCTGCGGGCACGGCCTTCTTCCTAGACTTGAGCTTCGGCTTGGGCTTGTCGCGGCGCGCCCAGGCGAGGGCCGCGCCCGCCGCGACAAGCACCGCGCCGCTGACGTTCGTGCCGCGGCCGAGCCGCGACAGGCCGAAGGCGGTGAGCAGGGTCGGGACCAGACCGGCCTTGCGGCCCGTGGCCCGGCTGGCGGTGCGTAGCGCGAAAGCGGTCGACGCCACGCCCGGTCCGCCGCGGGTCCGGTCGCCTGGTTTGGACGGAGCCGACGACCGGCCCGTCTTCCCATCCTCGCCCGCCACCGTGTCGGCCGCGACCGCGCCGCGCGCGCCCATCGGACGGTCCGCGCCGGTGGTCGTATCTCTGGCCGTCTGGCGCTCGAGTTCCGAATTGAGCTCGGCCCCGAACAGATAGACGTAGGCCGTCAACCACAGCCACGTCAGCAGCACGATCACCGAGCCGAGCGCGCCGTAGGTCGCGCCGTAGCTGCCGAAATTGGCGACGTAGAAGCCGAACAGGGCGGTGCCCGCGAGCCACAGCACGGTCGCGATCGCCGATCCGGGGGTGAGCCACGCCCATTTCGCATCCGTCCGGTTCGGGCCGTAGCGATAGAGCGCGGCCCCCGCCGACACGGCGAGCGCGGCGATGGCGGCGTAGCTCGCCAGCCGGATGGCCACGAGCACGATCTCCGGCGCGTCAGGCAGCAGGCCGCCGAGAAAGGCCAGCACACCCGTCGCCGCGATCGCGCCGAAGATCAGCAGCACCGCGCCCACGACGATCGCGAGATTGAGGAGCGTGACCTTTACGAAACCGCGCGTCTCCTTTTCCTCATAGGCGATGTTGAGCGCGGTCACGATCGCGCCCGCCGCCTTGGTGCCGCCATAGAGCGCGAGCGCCAACGCGATCAGCAGGCCAAGGCCCTTCTTGCCGCCCTCCGACCGGACCACGGTGAGCAGCTGGTCGCTGATCAGGCGGGCGGCGTCCTGCGGCAGCGATCCGAACAGCCCCTGGATGTTGCGCACCACCGTGCCCTGATCGGCGAACAGGCCGTAGCTCAGCACCACCGCCGCCAGCACGGGGACGATCGAGGCGAACGCGTAGAAGGCGGTGCCCGCGGCGATCAGCCCGACATTGTCGTCGTTCATCTCCGTCCGCGTCCGCTTGAGCGCCGCCCACCAGCCGCCGGCGGGGATCTTCCACGGGGAGGGCGCGTCGGTTCCCTGGGGATCGGTCATGCGGTCTGCCTTTCGAGGGTCGCAGGTTCGTTGGCGAGCGCGGCGGCGGCGTCGACCGCTGCGCGCAACGACCCCACATACAGGTCGGCGCCCAGCGTCTGCTGGATCTGCGTGTCGGTCAGCGCGGCCTCGCCCTCCGGCCACAGCCCGACCATGACGTGCGCCGCGGCGGCCGAGCGGCGCAGGCGGCGGACGAGGTAGCGCAGGTGGCTGGGGGTACCGCCCAGTTCCAGGTATGAAAGGCACACCAGCCGCGCGCCGGTGAAGTCGAGCGTTCCGATGCGGTCGCGCGCCACCTCGGCGTGCGTGATCCGGCGCACCCCGAAGCCGCGGTGGCGCAGCAGCTGTTCGATCATCGCGGTCACCGCGTCGTCGAGCACGCCGCGTCCCGCCACGCAGGTCACCGCGCCGGGTTGGCGCCATTCGGGCGGCAGCTCCTCGCCCTCCACGGCATGGTCGTCCAGCTCGTGGATGACCGCCAACATCGAATCGACGATCCGCGTCGCGCGCTCGCGGTCGACGACCCCGCGCCGGGAGTCGAACGCGGCGAGCTTCAATCCGGCGAGCGCGACCTCGTCGTAATAATCGACCAGCGACCGGTCGACGAGCTGCGCCTCGGCCTGATCGAGCGCCTCCTCCGGATCGTGCGCGAGCATCCGCTGGTAGAAGCTCTCCACGGGCGTGAGAGCGGGACGGTCGCCGAGCAGCACCTCCATGAACTCGAGCGAGGGGACGTGGCGGCCGAGCACGACGAGGCACAGCGTCAGCGGCATCGACAGGACGAGGCCGACCGGTCCCCAGATCCACGTCCAGAACACCGCCGCCAGGATGACGGACAAGGGCGAGAGCCCGGTCGAGTGGCCGTAGAGCAGCGGTTCGATGACGTAGCCGACCAGAGGCTCGACGACGACGAACAGCGCGATCACCATGAGCGGCATCGTCCAGCCGGGATCGACCCCGGCCGCGACGGTCAGCGGCAACACCGCGCCGAGCGCCGCGCCGACATAGGGCACGAAGCGCAGCACCCCGGCCAGGATGCCCCAGACGGCGGGGACGGGCACGCCGATCAGCCACAGGCCGACGCCGACCACCAGCCCGAAGGCGGTGTTCACCGCGAGCTGCGACAGGAAGTAGCGGCCCAGCCGGTCGGCGGCGTCGTCCATCGCGGTCGTGGTGCGGTGAAGGTCGGACGATCCGAACAGCCGGATCATCCGGTCGCGCAGGTCGTCCTTCTGCAGCAGGATGAAGATCGCCACCACCAGTACGATGATGAAGGTCTCGAACGGGCCCAGGATGGGCGACAGCACGTCGCCTGCGATCTTGAGCGGGTTGGGATCGTCGCCGACGACGCGGACGGGAATCGGCTCGCGCGCCTGGGCGGCGATGGCGTCGCTGACAGGCGTGGGCGCAGCGGCGGCGGCGGCGCGGGGGTTCGAGCGTCGGGTGAACACGGCGGCGCGTTCCAGCGCATAGGTGCGCGCGCGGGCGATCTTGCCCTCGATGGTGCGGGCGTAGGCGGGGGCTTCGTCGGCCAGGCCCGCGGCCTGCGTGCCCACCACCGTGCCGATCCCGCCGAGCACGCCCAGCGCGAAGAGCACGGACACGAGCACGGCGGGTGCGCGCGGTATCCGGAGGCGGCGGAGGAACGCGACCACCGGCGACAACACGAAGGACAAAAGGATGGCGAGCGTGATCGGGATCAGCACCTCGCGCCCGAAATAAAGCCCGGCGATCACCACGACCCCGACCGCGAGGCCGAGCAGCCCGTTCAGGCCGGGCACGCCCACGGCCGTGATCTCGGCCACCCCGTAGGACGGAGGCGATCCTCGCCTGACCGGCTCGCCGATCGGCCTTCGTTCTGCGATCAACGGAACACCCCTGTTCACCCCGGCCGCGATGGCCGTCGATGCAGGATAACGCCGGTTGCCCGGTTTCGTGCCGAGCGACGCGAACGCGCGGGTCGAGCCGCTACGAAGCGCGGTACCCGTAGCGCGGCGTTTATCCGCGGCTCGAGCGGATCAGCGCGCCGCTCGGCGACGCTCGCGCCCGCCCGCCTCCCGCCGCTGGGCCCGGACGCCGAGCGGCGCGAGATCGCCCGGGACGATCGGCCGACCGGCGACCGTCGTCCAGAAGGCGGTGCTGGCCTGTCCGTATCGGGCGGTGAAGACCATGCCGAACAGCGCCCGCGTCCGCGGGGCGGGAACGGCGGGGAGACCGCGCGGTTCGGCCATATCCGTCATCACGAGTTCGCCCGGAAAATACCGGCGCTCGTCCATCCGGAGCAGGTCGAAGCGCGCATTCGGTCCGACCCGGTTGCCTGTCCCGGGATCATGCTCGGCCAGGTACCCGGACTCGTCATACGTCCAGACCGTCGCGCCCGAGAGCGATGCCGGATCGAGACCGGGCGTTTGGTCGGGAGCGACGATCAGCACCACACGCTCGAAATAGCGCGAGGTGGTCTCCAGCCGGCCTGCCAAGCCGCCCAGGGCGTCGGACGCGCCCAAGATCACGACGCCGATGAACTCGTCCTCCAGGATGGCGAGGTCGGTCGCAAGGCCGGTGTCGCCGAGCGGAAGGTCGACCGCGACGGCCGGGCCGTCCGATCCCGCCGCGGCGCGGACCTGTTCCAGCACCGCCGCCTTGATCCGGTCCTTGTTCATTCACGATATCCTGCGGCCTGGTCCGCAGCCTGTGCGCCGGGCCGGGTGGCGGGACGGGTAACAGATGTGGTTTACGGGCCGTCAAGGAAGCAGGAACGTACCCTCGATCACCGTCACGCACCGGCCGCCGAGCACGACGCGGTCGCCCTCGGATCGGCACGTCAGGCGTCCGCCTCGAGCGCTCGCCTGGTAGGCGGTAAAGCGGTCGCGGCCGAGCCGCCCGGTCCAATATGGCGTCAGCACGCTGTGGGCGGAGCCGGTCACCGGGTCCTCGTCGATCCCCGCCCCGCAGGCGAACACGCGCGACACGACGTCCGCGTCCGATCCGGGCGCGGTCACGATCGTGAGGACGTCCCCCTCGCGCGCCAGCGCCGCGAAGTCGGGGCGGAGCGCGCGGACGGCGGCCTCGTCGGCCAGCACGATCAGCCCGTACTCGCTGGGGTGCCAGCGCGTCTCTACCGCCCCTTCCAGCCCGAGCGCGGCGAGGATGGCGGGAAGCGGCTTGGGCTCGGCGGCGTAGGCGGGCAGCGCCATCGCGTAGCCGAGCCCGTCGCGCGCGACCTCCAGCAAGCCCGCCCGGCGCGTGGCGAAGGTCACGCGCTCGCGGTCCGGCTTCGACTGGAGCACGACATGGCCGCTCGCCAGCGTCGCGTGGCCGCACAACGCGACCTCGACCGCCGGGGTGAACCAGCGGAGTTCGAAGTCGGCGCCGTCGTCCTCGGCCGGAATGAGAAACGCCGTTTCCGACAGGTTGTTCTCCGCCGCGATCGCCTGGAGCGTCGCGTCCGGCAACCAGGCGGCGAGCGGCATGACGGCGGCCGGGTTGCCGCCGAACGCTTCGGTCGCAAAGGCGTCGACCTGGGTGAAAGGGATCCTCATACCCGCTTGCCGAACCAGTGCGGGGTGACGTCCGCTTCGACCAGCGGATTGTCGGTGTCGACATGGCCTTCCGGATCGAGGTGGATCAGCACCTCCACCTTGGGAAAGGCGCGCTTCAGGTTCGCCTCGACGCCCTCGACCAGGTCGTGCGCCGCGCCCACCGAGATGGATGGGTCGACCTCCATGTGGAACTGGGCGAAATCATGCGTCCCCGAGCGGCGGGTACGGAAATCGTGGATGCCGCGCAGGCCCGGCTGGCGCGCGGCGATGTCGAGAAAGGCGGCGCGTTGCTGGTCGGGCCATTCCTTGTCCATCAACTGGTCGATGGCGTTGGACGACGCCTTGAACGCGCCCCAGGCGAGCCACAGCGCGATGGCGATGCCAAAGGCGGGGTCCGCGCCCGCCAGACCGGCGAACTGCTCGAGCACGAGCGCGGCGATCACCGCGCAGTTGAGCAGCACGTCCGACTGGTAGTGAACGTTGTCGGCGTAGATCGCGACGGAGCCGGTGCGCCGGACGATCGAGCGTTGGTAGGCGAGCAGCCCGAAGGTGACGGCGATGGCGACGAGCGACACGAGGATGCCGAAGCCCGCGTCGGCGGCGGTCACGGGTTCGGAGAAGCGCTCGATCGCGCGCCAGGCGATCAGCGCCGACGACAGCGAGATCAGCGCGACTTGGAACAATGCGGCGAGCGCCTCCGCCTTGCCGTGGCCGAAGCGGTGGTCGTCGTCGGCGGGCGTGGCGGCGAGCCGCACGCCGTACAGCGTGACGAGCGAGGCGAGCAGGTCGAGCCCGGTGTCGGCGAGCGAGCCCAGCATCGCGACCGAGCCCGTCGACCAGGAGGCGTAGCCTTTCAACAGCAACAGGAAGCTCGCGACGCCAACGCTGGCGAGCGCGGCTCGGGTGGCGAGCGGCAGGAGGCGGCGGCGTTCGTCGAGAGTCATGGAAAGAGCAGCCCCTCCCGCCAGGCACCCGAAGCGTCGGGCATGAACAAACGCCGCTCATGTAGGCGGTGCTCGCGGTCGCGCCAGAACTCGATGCGCTCGGGCGCGACGCGGTAACCGCCCCAATGCGGCGGGCGCGGCACGTCCTCGCCCTCGAAACGGCGGGCGGCGTCGTCGAAGCGCGCCTCGAACGTCTCGCGGCTGTCGAGGTCGCGCGACTGGTCGGACGCCCAGGCGCCCAGCCGCGAGTCGCGGCCGCGTGTGGCGAAGTACGCATCGGACTCGGCGTCAGACACGCGGGTCACGGCACCCTCGACGCGGACCTGCCGGCGCAGCGTCTTCCAATGAAACAGCAGGGCGGCCCGGCCGCGCCCATCGAGATCGCGGCCCTTGCGGCTCTCCTGGTTGGTGTAGATCACGAAGCCGCGCTCGTCATGACCCTTCAGCAGGACCATGCGCACCGACGGCCGACCGGCTTCGTCGGCGGTGGCGAGCGCGACCGCCTCCGGATCGTTGGGCTCGCTCTCCCGCGCTTCGGCGAGCCAGGAGGCGAACAGGGTGTGCGGATCTTGGGTCACGGGGACGTGATAGCGGAACCCGCCGGCGGAATTAAGTCCTCCGTTGGGACCGGGTAACCCTGGTCACGTCGCGGCGAAGCCGCGCCGTCGAACGACCGGACCAACGCGGGGAGGCCGGACGAGCAGGCTGGTCCGGAGCGCGTCAGTCCTGCTTCGTCACCGCGTTGACGTTTCCCACATCGGGATCGTCGTCCGTACCGCCCTGGCCCGTGCCGTGATAGGCGACCTTGGTCTGCCCGCCATGCCCCATGAAGCCGCCGCCTTCGGGCTTCTTGCCCGTCTGCGGGTTGGGATAGCCGCCGCCGCCGCTCTCGCCCGCCATGTCCTTGCCGTGATGCTTGGCGCTGACGCCGTCGGGCGCGCCCTTGCTGCTCTTGGACGGCATGGCCTGGTTGGGTTGCTTGTCGCTCATGGTAACTCCTCTTCGGGCGGTGTAACGCATGGAAACGCGTGGGCGTTCAATCGCCTTGGCGCATGGGCGTACCCCACCTACATAGGCGGGTAACACACCTCCGGGGGAATGATGGCCGATCCATATGCGACGCTGGGCGTGGCGCGCGACGCCGACGAGGCGGAGATCAAGAAGGCGTACCGCAAGCTCGCCAAGGAGCTGCATCCCGACCGCAACAAGGACAATCCCAAGGCGTCCGAACGCTTCAGCCGGGTGACGTCGGCCTACGACCTTCTGACCGACAAGGACAAGCGCGCCCGCTTCGAGCGGGGCGAGATCGACGGCGACGGCAACCCAATCGCGGCGTTCGGCTTCGGCGCGGGCGGCGGCGCGCGCGGGGCGGGCGGCGGGTTTCGATCCCAGGGTTTCGAGTTCGGCGGCGACACGGCCGAGATGGGCGACATCTTCGAGGGACTGTTCGGCGGCGCGCGGTCGGGCGGGGGTGGTTTCGCGGGCGGCTTCGGCGGCGGGCGGCGGACCGCGGCCAAGGGCGCGAACCTCGCCTACAAGCTCCAGGTCCCCTTCACCGACGCGGCCACGCTCGCGGTCCAGCGGGTGACGCTCGCCGACGGCAAGTCGCTCGACCTGAAACTGCCCGCAGGCGTCGAGACGGGCACGCAGATGCGCCTGGCCGGACGCGGCGAGGAGGGGCCTGGAGGCGCGGGCGACGCGATCGTGACGATCGAGGTCCAGCCGCACCGCTTCTTCGTGCGCGAGGGCGCCGACGTCCGGCTCGCCCTGCCGGTGACGCTGGCGGAGGC
>CAXTFF010000070.1:4016-9687 GCA_964243325.1 uncultured Sphingomonas sp. | reverse complement strand
CTCCTCGAGCATCTTGGACAGCTCGGCCGCCTGGAGGACGGTGAGCTCGGAGAGCTGGTCGACGAGCGTGTTCAGGTCTGCCATGTGTATTTCCTTCGTGTCAGTGAGTTGAAACTAAACGATAAAGGAGCGCTCTCAGGCGGCCTCCTCCACCTTCTCCGCGTCCTTGTCGGCGTACGCCGACAGCACGCGCGCCAGCTGCGCGGCCGGGGCCTGCGCGATCGTCGCCAGCTTGGTCGCGGGCGCGACCAGCAGCCCGATGATCTTGGCGTGCAGCTCGTCGAGCGACGGCAACGTCGCCAGCGCCTGCACCCCCGCCAGATCGAGCGCGGTGGAGCCCATGGCCCCGCCGACGATCTCGAACTTGTCGTTCCCCTTGGCGAACTCGACGACGACCTTGGCGGCCGCCACCGGATCGACCGAACTGGCCAGGCCCACCGGCCCCGTCAGCATCTCGCCGAGCGACAGATAGTCGGTCCCGTCCAGCGCGATCCGCGCCAGCTTGTTCTTGGACACCTTGTAGGTCGCCCCGGCCTCGCGCATCCGGTTGCGCAGCACGGTCGACTGCTGAACCGTCATGCCCAAGTTGCGGGTGACGACCACCACGCCGACTTGCGCGAAACTGCGCTTCAGCTCGGCGACGGCCGCGGCCTTTTCCCCACGATCCATGCCATACTCCTCAAATCCATCGAAGCGGTGCTTCGACGGAGGCTGCGTCTGCGGATCGCCCGCGAGCGGGTGATCCGGTTGCGAACCGGGGAGCGACGAGCCGCGTCCCGGCTTGTCCATCGAAGGGGAGGGGGCAGGCGGCCCAAGGGCCCACCGAACGGGGACGGCCACGCCGCCTCCGAAATATCCATTCCCCGTCTCGGCGGGAGATTAAGCGACGGCGAACCCGACGCACCCACTGTCTAGGACGGACTCCGCCGACCGAGGCCGAAGAAGCGTTGCCCGCGCCCTTAGCGGATCGCGCGGCCGGGTCAACCGCCCGCCTGACTCGACGGCGCTTCGCCGCTTCCGGCCCCGAACCGCCGCCGCCGTCACGCGCCGGTAACCCTGCTGTCCCCGTTCCGTCTCCGAACCGCCACGCGCCCGTCGCCTTGCCAGCGCAATGGACGGGGGAAGGCGCGGCCGGGACGGTCGCGGACGACAGGGGGAACAGGCACATGGCGTTCGGGTTCAACTTAAGTTCCGCATGGGGCTACGACGACGGCGACATCGAGACCAACCGCACCGCCAACCCGCATCTGAGCGACCTCGTCGCCCAGCGTTACTCGCGGCGCCAGGCGCTGTTCGGCGGCGTGTCGGCGATCGGCGCGGCGACGCTGCTGGCGGGTTGCGGCGACGACGACGGCGACGGCCCCGCCTTGAGCGTCACGGCGGGCGACTCCGTCACCACCTCGGGCGGCCGCATCGTCAACCTGGTCGGCGGCGTGTCGGGCGGCACCGCTACCGCCAGCAGCTGGACGCAGGTCAGCGGCCCGCCCGTCGCGCTCACGCCCGGCGCGACCGCCGACACCGTCGCGTTCTCCGCACCCAACGTCGCCTCGGCCACGCCCCTGGTGTTCCGCTTCTCGGCGGTGAACCAGTCGGGTCCGGCCAACGCCGACACCACGGTCACCGTGGGCACCGCCGAACTCGGCTTCACCGCCGTCGCCAAGAGCCTGGCCGACACCGTCGTCGTGCCCGCGGGCTATTCGGTCACGGTGCTCTACCGCCTGGGCGACCCGATCGACGCGGCCACGGGCGCCTACGCCAACAACGGCACCGACACGGGCTTCTCGGCGCGCGCCGGCGACCATCATGACGGGATGAGCTTCTTCGGCCTGTCCGCCACGGGCGACGCCCCCGATCCGGCGAACAGCGCGCGCGGGCTGCTCGTGCTCAACCACGAGAACATCACCCAGACGTTCCTCCACCCCAGCGGCCCCACCACCGTGAACGGCGCGCGGCCGGAGGCCGAGGCGCTGAAGGAGATGGAGGCGCACGGCGTGTCGGCGATCGAGGTCAGCCGCGCAGGCGGCGCGGGGGCCTGGTCCTACCAGCAAGGCTCCGCGTTCAACCGCCGGATCACGCCCAACACGCCCATGGACTTCTTCGGTCCGGCGCGCGGTGCCGCGTCGCTCCGCACCGCGTTCTCGCCCACCGGCACCCAGGGCCGGGGCACGATCAACAACTGCGCCAACGGCTACACGCCCTGGAACACCTACCTGACCGCCGAGGAGAACTGGGTCGGCTATTTCCGCCGCAACGCGGGCGACGCCGCCGCGCGCGGCGGCGCGTCCGCCAAGGTCAACACCTCGCTCGCGCGTTACGGCAGCCCGGAGGGCCGCACCGGCAATTACGGCTGGGCGACCGTGCAGGCCGCCGATCCCGCCAACACGCTGTTCCGGCGCTGGAACATCACCGCGACCGCCGCCGCTCCCGCCGACGGCGCCGGCGACTTCCGCAACGAGATCTTCCAGTTCGGCTGGATCGTCGAGATCGACCCGTTCGACCCCGCCTCGACGCCGCGCAAGCGCACCGCGCTCGGCCGCATGAACCATGAGGGCGCCTGGCCCGGCCGCTTCGCACCCGGCACCCGTCCCGCCTGGTACATGGGCGACGACGCGCAGAACGAGTACATCTACAAGTTCGTGTCCGCGACGCCCTGGGTCGCGGCGGACGCGACGGGCGCGGACCGCCTCGCGCTCGGCGACAAGTACCTCGACGCGGGCACGCTCTACGTCGCGCGCTTCGACGCGGACGGGACGGGCGCATGGCTCCCGCTCGTGTTCGGCCAGGGCCCGCTCACCGCCGCCAACGCCGCCTACCCCTTCGACGGGCAGGCCGACGTGCTGATCAACGCGCGCCTGGCCGCCGACGCGCTCGGCGCGACCCGCATGGACCGCCCCGAATGGACCTCGGTCAACCCGGCCAACGGCGAAATGTACTGCTCGCTCACCAACAACGCGTCCCGCACCCCCGCCGGTGGCGGCAATCCCACGAACGCCGCCAACCCGCGCGCCTACACCGACCTGAAGCGACCGACCGGCGACCAGGTCAACGCCGACCCGCCCTCGCCCCCGTCGCGCACCAGCGGCAACCCCAACGGCCAGGTGATCCGCCTGCGCGAGACGGGCGACACGACGGAGGCGACCGGCTTCCGGTGGGACGTGTACGCGTTCGGATCGGGCGCGGACCTCGACCGCGACAACGTCAACCTGTCCGGGCTGGACGACACCAACGACTTCTCCTCGCCCGACGGCCTGTGGTTCTCGCGCGCCGCCAACGCCGGCGGCACGATCAACCCGCTGCTGTGGCTGCAGACCGACGACGGGGCCTACACCGACGTCACCAACTGCATGCTGCTGCTCGGCCAGCCCGGCCGCGTCGGCGACGGCACGACGCGCGCGATCACCAACACGGTCGCCCCCGCCACCGGCGCGCCCACCACCGGCACCGCCGTCGCACGGTTGGGGGCCGCGCCCGGCACCAAGCTCCGCCGCTTCCTGGTCGGCCCCGTCCAGTGCGAGATCACCGGCATCGACTCCACCCCCGACGGCCGCTCGGTGTTCGTCAACGTCCAGCATCCCGGCGAGGACGGCCGCGTCGACGCGGTCACGAGCAACTGGCCCGCCAACCAGGGCGGCACGGGCGTCGCCTCCCCCACGGGCGCGCGGCCGCGATCGGCGACGATCGTCATCACCCGGGGCGACGGCGCGGTGATCGGCCTATAGGCTGAACCAGGGCCTCTCCCGCTCGTTCAGGCACGCGAACAGGAGAGGTCCCCCATGCGCATCCACCATCTCAACTGCGCCACCGACTGCCCGCTGGGCGGCGCGGTCTTCGACGGCAGGAGCGTCGGTCCGCTCGGCGAGATCGTCGGCCATTGCCTGCTGATCGAAACCGACGTCCACGGCCTGGTCCTGGTCGACACGGGCTACGGCCTCCACGACGTCGCCCACCCGCACCGCTCGCCCGAGCGCATCCCAAAATTCTTCCGCGGCCTCCTGAACATCCGCCTGCGCGAGGAGGAGACCGCCGCCCGCCAGATCGAAGCCTTGGGCTTCCGGCGCTCCGACGTGCGCCACATCGTCCTCACCCACCTCGATTTCGACCACGCGGGCGGCATCGACGACTTTCCGGGCGCGCGCGTCCACCTGCTCAAGGCCGAATACGACCAGGCAACCGGCCCGTGGGAGGGCTTCGTCCAATCCCGCCGCTACCGCCCCGCCCAGTGGCAGGGCGCGCAGTGGCGCACCTACGCCGCGGCGGGCGGGGACGGGTGGTTCGGCTTCGACGCGGTCCGCGAGCTCGACGGCCTTCCCCCGGAGATCCTCCTCGTCCCGCTCCCTGGCCACACCTGGGGCCACGCCGGCGTCGCGGTCCGCCCGGACGCCGAATCCGGACAGGGGGGCCGCTGGCTCCTCCAGGCGGGCGACGCCTATTTCTACCGCGGCGAGATGCGCGCCGCCCGCCGCCGCTGCACCCCGGGCCTGCGCGCCTATCAGACGCTGATGGAGACCCACCGCGGCCACCGCCTCCGCAATCAGGAACGCGTCCGGCGGCTCTCGGTCGACCACCGCGCGGAGGTCCAGGTCGTCTGCTCGCACGACCCGGTCGAATTCGAACGCTGCGTCGCCGGGCGACCCTTGTAGCCGCTCAGCGCAGCCCCTCGCGGGCCAGCTCCGCCCCGATCTCCTTGCGGAACGCGAAGAAGCCCTTCCGGGCATGCGGCCAGAACCGCTCGTCCCACGACCGGCGCGCCTGCACGATCGCCACGCCCGAACCGGCCAACACAGGCCCGGCCGCGGCCAGCGCGTCCGCGACCGGCCCGACGGGCGCGTAGGGGGTCGCGATCGTCCGGACCCCCGCCTCCGCCGCCGCCGCCAGCAGCGGCGCGGGGTCGAGCGCGTCGATCACCCGGACCGGACAGCCAAACCGCGCCCGCGCCCGCGCCGCCGCGTCCTCGGCCGCCGCAGCGACGAACGCGCCCGACTTGCCGCCGTCCCCCGGCACCCCCGACACGACCAGCGCGCCCACGAACGACCGGTCGGGATACGCGGTCTCCGGGCTCATGTCCTCCGGCGTCACCAGCAGCAGCGCCGGCCCGCCGTCGTCGGCCACCAGCCGGGGCAGGGGCGACGGCCCCGGCACGGGCTCCTCGGTCAGCGCCGTCGCCGCCGTCGCCAGCCCGGTGGGCGCGAACCGCCCGCCCGTATGGCGCGCGATGTTGTCCGCCGTCGCCAGATACGTCTTGCCCGCCGTCTGCAGCCCCGCCACCCAGCGCCAGGACAACGTGTTGCTCGCCGGATCGGCGTCGATCAGATGCCGCATGAAGAAATCGGCCCCCAGCGTCCAGGGCAGCCGCAGCGTGAAGATCCAGATCGACGCGAACCACATCCGCGCATGGTTGTGCAGGTAGCCGCCCGCGACCAGCTCGCGCGCCCAGTCGTCGAACCCGTCGATCCCGGTCTCCCCGGCCTCCGCGCGCTCCAGCTCGCGCGTCCCCCGAAACCCCGCGCGCACCGCGGCGAGCTCATCGACATACCGCCGCCAGACGACGGGCCGCATCTCCAGCCACCCCTTCCAGTAGGTGCGCCACGCCACTTCCTGCACGTACTTCTCCGCCGCCGAAAGGTCGTGCCGCTCCAGCACCGCGGCCACCACCTCGCGCTCGGTGATCAAC
>CAXTFF010000070.1:0-4006 GCA_964243325.1 uncultured Sphingomonas sp. | reverse complement strand
CAGATAGGGCGACAGCCGCGACACGGCGGACGCGCCGTCCGGCCCGTGATCGCTGTTCCGCCCCTCGGCGTACTCGCGCGCGGCACCGGGCACGAAGGCGGCCAGCCGGCGCAATCCCTCGGCGCGGGTCGGGGGAAACAGGGTGGTGACGGTCATCGGTGGATAGGCTCCTTCGCTCGCTCGCCACGCATGAACGCGTGGAGCGTGGTCCGGGCCCGCCCCATCCTCGGAACCGCTTGCGCGCCGTCACCCCGATCACGCGCGGCTGATGATCGGGCGCGTTCAGGTCGAGCGTCGTCGCGGTCGGCCCGCCGAAGGACGGGCCGGCCACGAAGGCGCGCGGTCCGACCCGGTGGAGCGATGCGGGCCATGCGGGCGCGCCCCCGCATCGCGGCCTTGCGTCGCACGCCGCCGGCGGGCCAAGGTGGCGCGATGACCGAGCGCACGTTCCTGGAGTTCTTCGCCGGCGGCGGCATGGCTCGCGCGGGACTGGGCGATGGATGGCGGTGCCTGTTCGCGAACGACTTCGATGCGGGCAAGGCGGCCGCGTACGCCGCCGCATGGGGTATGGGCGGCGTGGCGCCGCCGGAACTGCGTGTGGGCGACGTGGGGCTGCTGACGCCCGCCGACCTGCCGCGCGCCGATAAACACGGGGGGCGGGCGGACCTCGCTTGGGCGTCGTTCCCGTGCCAGGATTTGTCGCTGGCGGGCAACGGCGCCGGTTTGGCGGGCGAACGGTCGGGGACGTTCATGCCGTTCTACATGCTCATGGCGGCGTTGCGCGGCGAAGGTCGCGCGCCGCGCGCGATCGTGATCGAGAATGTGTGCGGGCTCCTTTCGTCGCACGGCGGTCGCGACTTCGCCGACATCTGCGCCATGCTTTCCAAAATCGGCTATCGGTTCGGGGCGCTCGTGATGGACGCCGCCGACTTCCTGCCGCAGTCGCGCCCGCGCCTGTTCATCGTCGCGGTCGACCGTGCGTTGGCCGTCGAAGGCGCGTCGGCTCCCACGGCCAAGTGGCACCCGGCGAGCGTACGCCACGCTGACCTCATGCTGAACCCGTCGGTCCGGCGGGATCGGGTGTGGTTCGACCCGCCCGTTCCGGAGCCGCGTCGTCGGCGATTGGCGGACGTGGTCGAACCCGATCCGACCGGGGTGCGCTGGCATTCGCCCGATGAGACGGATCGGCTGCTTTCGATGATGAGCGCCGGCAACCGGGCCAAGGTGGACGCGGCGCTGGTCCGGCGCGAACCGTCCGTCGGAACCGTGTACAAGCGCACGCGCGTGGAGGACGGCGTCAAGACGCAGCGCGCGGAGGTTCGCTTCGACGGGATCGCCGGCTGCCTGCGGACACCCGGTGGCGGGTCGAGCCGCCAGACGATCATCGTCGTGGAGGACGGCCGGACGCGCACGCGCCTGATCTCCGCGCGGGAGACCGCGCGGCTGATGGGACTGCCCGACGGGTACCCGCTACCCGCGCGCTACAACGACGCGTACCACCTGACCGGCGACGGCGTCGCGGTGCCGGTGGTGCGGTGGATCGCGGAGTGGATATTGGAGCCGATGTTGGATCGAAGCGCGCCCGACCGCGTGGCGGCCTGACGCGGCCATGCGGAAGAAGCCGACCGTCGCGGACGTCGCGACCGACAAGCCGCCCCAGGAGACGCTCGAACTCCGGCGCGCTTTGAACGCGTTCGTCAGCCAGCCGCTCTCGAAATATGTGGAAAACGCGCCGACCACCAAGGCCGGGCGGTCGATCTCCGTCGGCGCGGTGAAATGGGGAGTCTACGCCTTCTTCGATTATGACGGCGAACCCATCTATGTGGGGCAGACCCGCGAAAGCCTGGGGGGACGGATAAGTCGTCACCTGACGAACCAGCGCACCGACGCGGTGGCCATGTCGGTGCTGGACCCGTTCGAGGTCCGCACCGTCAAGATTTGGCCCTTGCCCGAGTATCAGGATGTCAAAGGCGATCCCAAGAGAGTGCCGGCCGCACGCGCGGCCGCGGATCACCTGAACGCGCTCGAACATACGGTCTTCCTCGATCTCGTCCGCGCGAGCGCCTTCGGCCGCATCCTGAACGAGAAGGACCCGCCCGCGGTCGAGCGATGCGAGCCGCCGCGGCCGATCGAAGGCGTGATCGTGACGGAGCCGGTCCGCATCGTCAGGCGGCACCCCGACCTGCGCATCGCGCGGAGGGCGCAGACGATCGCCCGTCTGGCCGCGATCATAGCCGGGCGGGACGTGGCCATGGGCCTCAGACGCGCGCTCGCGACCCAAGCCGAACGCCTGTCCTGGATCGCCACCGAACGGTTCACGGCCCTGGGCGGAGAAGCGGCGGTCGAGGTTCGGACCGAGGACGAGCCGACCGACGCCGATGTCGGGCCGGACGAGCAGGTCTGATCGTCCACCCCTGACCCGCTCCGAGATCATGGCGCGGGTGAAGGGGCGGGACACCAAGCCCGAGCTGCTCGTGCGGCGGATGCTGCACGCGATCGGCTACCGCTACCGCGTCCACGCGCGCGGGTTGCCCGGGCGGCCGGACCTGGCCTTCACCAGGCGCAAGCGCGCGGTGTTCGTGCATGGATGTTTCTGGCACGGGCACGACTGCGCGCAGGGTACGCGCGTCCCGAAAACCAACACCGAGTTCTGGCGTGCGAAGATCGCGCGCAACCGGGCGCGCGACGCGGAGGTCGAGGCCAAGCTGGCGGCGGCGGGATGGGCGTCGATCGCGGTGTGGGAGTGCGGAATGCGCGACGGAGCCGCGCTCGCGGCGCGGCTGCGCGCGTTCTTGGGGCCGGTCAGGTCCGGGCCGGAACGGGAAAGGGCCGGGGATGAGCCCGGCCCTTCGTCTTCACTCGGTGAGAGGACGCGGGAGTGAGTCCCGCGTCGTCGGACGTCGGCGGGCCGACGCCGGCCGGCCGAGCGCCTGCGCCGCGCGCACCGGCTTCCAAGCTTCGCTTACGCGCCTTGCACTTCGGCCACATCGACCCGGATGCCCGGGCCCATCGACGAACTGACCGCGATCTTCCGCACATACTTGCCCTTGGCCCCCGTCGGCTTGGCGCGCACCACCGCGGCGACCAGCGCGTCGAAGTTCGCGCGCAGGTCCTCCTGCGGGAAGCTCGCCTTGCCGATGCCCGAATGGATGATCCCCGCCTTTTCGACGCGGTACTCGACCTGGCCGCCCTTGGCGTCCTTGACCGCCTGCGCGACGTTCATCGTCACCGTGCCGAGCTTGGGGTTGGGCATCAGGCCCTTCGGCCCCAGCACCTTGCCCAGCCTACCCACGACTCCCATCAAATCGGGCGTCGCGATGCAGCGGTCGAAATCAATCGTGCCGCCCTGGATGATCTCCATCAGGTCCTCCGCGCCGACCACGTCCGCACCCGCCTCGCGCGCCTCGTCCGCCTTGGGACCGCGCGCGAACACGCCCACGCGCACCGTCTTGCCGGTGCCCTTGGGCAGCGTGACGACGCCGCGGACCATCTGGTCGGCGTGGCGGGGATCGACGCCGAGATTGAGGGCGACCTCGATCGTCTCGTCGAACTTGGCGGTGGCGTTGGTGCGCGCCAGCGCGATCGCCTCGTCGACGCCGTGGAGCTGCTCGGGGTTAACCTGCAGCGACTTCTGCTTCTTGCTCTGCTTGGCCATGTTCAGCTCTCCACCACTTGGAGGCCCATCGCGCGCGCGGAGCCTTCGATGATCTTGATCGCCGCGTCGATGTCGTTGGCGTTGAGGTCCTTCATCTTGGCCTCCGCCACGCCCTGCAGCTGCGCGCGCGTGACGGTGCCCGCCGACGCCTTGCCCGGCTCCTTGGAGCCCGATTTCAGCCCCAGCGCCTTCTTCAGCAGGAACGTCGCGGGCGGCGTCTTGGTCTCGAAGGAGAACGAGCGGTCGGCATAGACGGTGATGCGGGTGGGCAGCGGCGTGCCCTTCTCCGTGTCGCCGGTCTGCGCGTTGAACGCCTTGCAGAACTCCATGATGTTGACGCCGCGCTGGCCC
>CAXTFF010000069.1:0-9790 GCA_964243325.1 uncultured Sphingomonas sp. | reverse complement strand
GCGGGTCGGACTCCGGATCGAGGAAGGTGAACACCCGGTTGCGCTGGTAGTCGTGGAGCATCCCCCAGGCGATCGGCGCCATCGCCGCGAGCAGCGCCGCGCCCCCGACGAACCAGCGGAGCTGGATGCCCGCCAGGAACAGGATCGCGACGCCCGCGAAGCTGATCATCAGCGCGGTGCCCAGATCGGGCTGGAGCATCACCAAGCCGACGGGCGCGCCGATCAGCAGGACGGGGATGAGCAGCACCGAGGGCTGGCCGATGAAGCGCGGGGGGACGCCGTTGAAGAAGCGCGCGAGGCTGAGGACGACCGCCAGCTTCATGAACTCGGACGGCTGGACGCGGATGATCCCCAGATCGATCCAGCGCTGCGCCCCCATGCCGACATACCCCATCGCCTCCACGGCGATGAGCAGGACGAACGCGGTGGCGTAGGCGGGATAGGCGATCCGCCGCCACGTCTCCACGCGGAGATAGGACAGCGCCAGCATGGCGGCGAACAGGACGACGAAGCGCATGCCCTGGTTGGCGGCCCAGGGCATCAGCCTGCCGCCGGCGGCCGAGTAGAGCGTGAGCAGCCCGAACGCGGTCGCGCCGAGCATGGCCAGCAGCATGCGCCAGGGCAGCGCCTTCAAGGGTGCGGGAAGCGCGTCGGATCGCATGGTGCCTCGAACCTTAACCTACACCGTGCGCCTACCGGCCATGCGCGCGCAAGCGTCGTGTCAGACCTTGGCGGCGTAGATCATCCGGCCGGTGCCCAGCTTGGCGAACACCTGCGCCAACTCGTCCTCGGCGAAGGCGAAGCAGCCCTGGCTGCGGCCGAGCATCCCGTGCGTACGGATCATGTCGGGATTCGCGTACCAGGCGCCGTGCACCACGATCGCGCGCTCCAGCGCGTTGTCGTTGCTGGCGTCCAGGCCATGGAGCCGCTGCGAGCGGCCGTGCTTGCCGTCATAATAGTCGGCGGTCGCGAACGCGCCCTCGCACGAGGCGTTGGAGCCGTGCGCGTTGGAGAATCGCTGGAGCCAGCCGGTATGGGCGGGATCGGACCCGCTGCCGTGCGCGACGCGGAGCGAGGTGGAGCGGCCGCTGGCCAGATCGACGAAATGAAAGCGATGCTCGGTCGACTTGGCGGCGAAGTCGACGATCGCCATCCGGTCGCGCTTGACGCGCCCGCCGTGGCGACCGAGCGCGGCCACCGCGCGGCGCATCAGTTCGGGACGGACGACGCGCGGCGAGGTGACGGCCACGACCCGGGACTTGCCGACGATCGGCGGCGGCGGGGTGACGGGGCGCAGGTCGGCCGACGTGATGCGGTCGGGGCCGCGCTTGGCGGCGGCGGCGATCGCGCCCGGCGCGGCGACCGCGCCCGCCAGCAGCAGGCCGTTCTTCAGCAGCGCGCGCCGCGCCCGCAGCGCTTCACCGTCCTCGTGCATGTATTTCCCCGAAAGAAAGCCCATCCGCTTGAGTGAACATAGTCGAAACGATTGCCGATTTCTTTAGCGTTTGCCGCAGGTTGCCTCGATCAGGCCTCCGTTCGGCGCGACTTGGGCGCCCGTCGCCCGCCGAAAGCCGCGGCACCTTCGGCGACCCCGGACGTTTGCAGCTTCGTGATGGGGGGTCGTCGTTCGAGGTGCGTGACCATGGGTAGGTTCTTCAATCTGGCGATCGGCGTCGCGCTCGCCGCGGCGGGCGCGGCCCCGGCCTGGGCGTCCGACGAGACGGCGGTCGCGGTCGAGACCGCCGCCGCGACGCTGGCGCCGGGCCGCTTCGTCTGGAGCGATCCGGGCACGGCCGAGCCGGTCACGGTGGTGATCTCGCTCCCGCTCCAGCGCGCGTTCGTCTATCGCGGCGCGTCGCTCGTCGCCGCGACCGCGGTGTCGACGGGCGCCGACGACAAGCCGACCCCGACGGGCATCTATCCGGTCCTGCAAAAGGCGGCCGCGCACCGGTCGAACCTGTATGACGACGCGTCGATGCCGTACATGCAGCGGCTGACCTGGGACGGCATCGCGCTCCATGCCGGGCGCAATCCGGGCTTTCCCGCGTCGCACGGCTGCATCCGGCTCCCGACCGCCTTCGCCCGGAAGCTGTTCGAGGCGACGAAGCTGGGCACCATGGTGATCGTGACGGACGAGACGATGCTGGAGGCCAAGCTCGATCCCGAACTGCTCCGCACGGAGGCGGCGCGCGCGAACGAGGCGCAGCTCGCGGCCCTTCCCGAATAGAGGGCGGAACCAAGCGGCCCGGCCGGGCGCTTGCCCGCGATGGACATGGACGAGCGCGGCCGCGCCGCCGACCGGACGGGCGCATGAGGTTCCTGGTCGCCGAAAGCGAGCCGCCCGCCGACCGCGAGAAGCGCCGCGCGAGCGTCGGCCGCAGTTCCGGCGAAACGGTGCGCGACCTGCTGCTGTCGCTGTCGCCGGGTGCCGTGATCGACCGCGCCACCCCCGCCGACGCGGACGACGACATTCCCGACCAGGCGACGATCGCCGGATACGACGCGGTGTTCCTGACGGGATCGCCGCTCCACGTCTATGACGACACGCCGGAAGCGGCGCGCGAGATCGACTTCATGCGCCGGGTGTTCGCGTCGGGCACGCCCTCCTTCGGCTCCTGCGCGGGCCTCCAGGTCGCGGTCGCGGCGGCGGGCGGCGAGGTCAGGCCGATGGGCGAGCGGCGCGAGGCGGGCTTCGCGCGGCGCATCGCGGCGACGGAGGCGGGGCGGGGCCACCCGCTCCTCGCCGGCCGCGCGCCCGTGTGGGACGCCGCGGCGATCCATAGCGACGAGGTGACATCGCTGCCCGAGGGCGCGATCCTGCTCGCGGGCAACGGGACGACCGCCGTGCAGGCGGCCGAGATCCGCGTCGGCCCCGGCACGTTCTGGGGCGTGCAATACCATCCCGAGCTGTCGCTGACCGAGGTCGCCGCCGCGCTCCGCCGCCAGGCGTCCGATCTGGTGGAGGCGGGGCTCGCCCGCACGGAGGCGGAGGTCGAGGGACAGGCCGCGCTCGTCGACGCGCTCGCCAAGGACCCGGCGCGGCGCGACCTGGCCTGGCGGCTGGGGCTCGACGACGAGCTGATCGATCGGACGAAGCGCACGACCGAGCTGCGCAACTTCCTCGAGCACCTCGTCGCCCCCACCCGCGCGGCGCGCGGGCGCGGCTAGGCCGTCAGCGCGGCGAGCCGTTCCTTCAGCGCGCGGTCGGCGGCGATCTCCTCGTCCCGGTTCGCGGCCACCGCCGCCGCGATCGCCGCTTGGGCCTCGACGCGGGCGAGCGCGAGCGCGGTCTCGCCCGACACGATCTCCGCCGCCTTGGCTTTCCGCACCGCGCCGACCAGCGCGATGTCGAGCAGCGGGCCGGGCTGGTGGCTCCGCGCGTCGCGCTCCGCGTCATCGAGGATGCCCGCGATCCACAGATTGTCCGGCCCGCCCATGTCGCCGCCCGCCGCCAGCCTTTCCGCTTGGGAGCCCGCGCGCGCGGCTTCCGCCTCCAGCAGCGCGCGCAAGGCGGGATCGCGCGCGGCGTCGGCGATCGCAGGCAGCCGCTCCGCTTGGGCGCGCTTACCCGCATGAAGGTCCTGCAGGGCGATATGGAGCAGCGCGGCGCGCGAGGCGGTCCTGGTCATCGCGGCGCCTCAGCCCGCCGCCAGTTGGTCGGCATGGACGCCGTAGTAGCTCGCCACCCGGTCGGCATAGGCTTGGTCGAAGACCGGCGCGTTCGACGCCCAGCTCGGCCCGCCCTCCAGCACGCGGCGGTCGATCGTCACGACGTAGCGATCGCGCACGGGGTCGAACTGGAGGAGCGAGAAAGGCAGCGGGTAGTAGCTCTTGCCCACTCCCAGGAAGCCGCCGAGGCTCAGCACCGCATGCGTGACGCGGCCGGAGTTCTTGTGGATCAGGAACGCGTAGACCGATCCCGCCACGTCGCCGTCGCGCGATTCCACCTTGAGCGTGGCGGACAGCGCCGCCTGGGCGAGCAGCTGGGTGGGGGCGTCGGTCGTGGACATGCGGGTGGACTCCTGTTCGGCGGCTCAACCGGCCGCGGGCGGGGTCGGTTCCGGCGCGCCCCGGTGGAGCGGTGGGGGTTGAGCCGGGCGGGTCGATGGTCCTAAGCGGGGCGGATGCGGCGCGCCCTCACCCTCCCCCTCCTGCTTGCGGCCTGCGTACCCGCGGGCCGTCCACCCGAGCCGCCGGTCGCGCCGCGAGTGGCCGCGCCCGCGCCTTCCGCCTCCCTGCCGGTCCCCGCGATCGGCTCCGACTGGCGCGACTGGCCGCTGACGCCCGGGCGCTGGAGCTACCGCCGCGACGCGCGCGGCGCGATCGCGCTGTTCGGCGAGACGGGGGCGGACGCGCTGCTCACGCTGCGCTGCGACCTGGGCGGACGCCGGATGTTCCTGTCGCGGAGCGGCGCGCCCGCGACCCCGTTGACGCTGCGCGCGTCGAGCACCGCGCGCGTGGTGCCCGTCCAGCCGACGGGCGGGACGCCCGAACATGTCGCGGCGGCGCTGATCCCGACCGACCCGCTGCTCGACGCGCTCGCCTTCAGCCGGGGACGCTTCGTCGTGGAGCAGGCGGGCCGTCCGCCGCTCGTCGTCCCCGCCCATGCCGAGATCGGCCGCGTGACCGAGGACTGCCGCGGCTGATCGATCCGTCGCGAATCGGCCTTGCCAAGCCGGGGGCGACCACGCACATTGCGGTGGCGGGCGATGTACGTCCGTTTGGCTATCAACAAGCGAAAGGAGGTGATCCGATGTCTCATGGTTCAGCAATGGGGTCGGTTCAGTTCGTTCGGGAGGCTCGTCGCTAGGGACTCGAACGGTCGGCCGCGCGCGGGGCATCCTCCCCGACGAAACGCGCGGCACCTGAGGCTCAAGCGGCGTTCATGGTCTCCCGGGCTGGAGCTATCCGGCCGCTGACCATGCAAAGGAGGTCGTCGGATCGTCGCGAGACGTCCGGCGGCCTCTTTTCACGTGCGCGGCTTGCGCCGTTCCGGCGAAGCGGGCGCGGGCCTCGCCCGAGCCCGGCCGGCCGGCCGGCCGGCGTGAAGCGACCCGTCCGACGACGCGGCTCCGCCGCGGCGCGCTCCTTCCGATATCGGCATCGCCCAGTCCCCATCGACGGGACAAGGATCGATCGCGTCCGATCTCCCTGATCGCCGGCGCGGGGTGAAACTCGACCGGTCGCGACACCGGCAGGGACGTGGCGGTTCCCGATCAACGGCTGGATGCGCTTCGCAGGCCGCAGGAAATGTCCGGTTGACTCCTAAGTCTACATATGTTGAACAGCCTCATGGCCCGCAACCGGCTCCCGTCGAAGCAGATGTTCACGCTCCTGGAGGCGCTTTCGGCGCGAGCCCAGCAATGGCGTCACGGTTATGACCTGATGAAGGAGACCGGCCTGCTGTCCGGCACCTTGTACCCGCTCCTGATGCGGATGACCGATCAGGGGCTGGTGGAGGCCGAGTGGCGTGATCCCGCGCAGCCCGGGCGCCCCGCCCGCCACGCCTATCGGTTGACCGCGGAAGGCCTGGCGCTCGCGCGCGCGTCGGAACCGGACCGGTCCGCGCCGGGCGCCGGGGTCTGCCCCGCATGAGCGCGCGCATCTCCCGCGCGATGATGACGCTGGCCGCCCGCTGCCTTGGCGATCGCCGTCGCGAATGGGCCTGGGCGATGCAGGCCGAGTTCGAAGAAGCTGTTCGCGACGGGCATGCGCTCGGCTTCGCGATCGGCTGCCTCGCGGGCGCATGGCGTGAGCTGCCGGCCCAGCGGGAGGGGCGGCTCATCCTGGCGAGCTACGCTCTCGCCCTGGGCGTGATCGTGCCGGTCGCGGCCCTGCTGAGCTCGGCCGCGATGCTCGGCTTCCCCTATATCGATTTCGGGCGAACCGGGCTGTCCGCCGTCCTCCAGGGCGGCGAGGGACTGTTCCTCTTGAACGACGGCAGCCGGGTCGCCGCCCCGTCGCTTACGCTTCTCGTGCTCCTGGTGGCCGGAACGCATCTTCTCATCGCCTGGCGGATGCTCGACCGCGATTGGGAGCGCGTCGCCGCCTTGGGAAGGCTCGGTTTGGCGACGACGGCGACGCTGGCCCTGGTCAACGGCTTGGCCGCTCTCGACACGACCCGCCTGCTGCCGCCGATCGCGGCGTTCGTGGTCGAGTTGGCGGCGGTTTCGACCTTGGCGTGGTGGCATGAGCACATGTCCGACGCCTCCGGCGCTTGGGCCTAACTTCCCGATGGATGCAAGAAGGAGCTCCCGCATGATCTTCTCGAAAGCGATCCGGTCCTCGCTCTGCGCGGTGCTGCTCGCCGCACCTCCGACGAGCGCGACGGCGAATGCTGAACCGGCACGGGCGATCGAGGTCGCGACGTGGCGGGCCTATGGCGCGTCTTCCGGTTTCGAGCCGGACGGGGAAGTGCCCGGTGGCGGCGCGGTCCGGATCGACGCGCGCGGCGTTCCGGGCGAGATTTGGTCGAGCGGGGCCGGCATGGCGATCGCCGACCCGCTCCGGGCGGGCGAGCGCGTCACCGGCGTGTTCTGGGCCAAGGCCGCCCGGCCGACGCGCGTCGCCGTCACGATCCAGGGCGGCGCGCCCGCTTACGCCGCTTTCGCGACGGCCCGGATCGACCTGACGCCGGCTTGGCGGCGCTACATGGTCGGCGGGGTCGCGCCCGGCGACCGGCCCGCCGGATCGCAGTCGCTGACGGTGCAGACCGGTCACGCGACGACGGCCGTGTCGCTCGGTCCGGTCGCCTTCCTGCGCGGGCGGCCGGACGACGCGGCCACGGCCCGGGCCTTTGCCGGCTTTCGACCGGCACAGGTCGCCGCCGACGTCCGGATCCCCTCCGATCCCGGCGTGACATTGGCGGGGACGCTTCGCCTGCCCGGCCGGACGGGCGTGGGGCCGCACCCGGCCGTCGTCCTCCTGTCGGGTCATGGGCCATGGTCGAGAGGGGGCTTCCCGCTACTCGTCGAACGGCTCACCGCCGCGGGCATCGCCACGCTGGACTATGACAAGCGGGGCATCGGCCGGTCGACCGGCACGTTCGTCGACACGATGGAGCTGATGGAGCGGGATGCGTCCGCCGCCGTGGCCTATCTCCGCGCGCGGCGGGACATCGACGGCGGGCGCGTCGCCATCCTCGGGCTGAGCCAGGGCGGCGTCGTCGCGCCCGGCGTCGCCGCCGGCGATCCCGCGATCGCGGCCGTGGTGATGCTGGCCGGGCCGGCGGGCGAACGGGGCAAGCTGTTCCTCGATGGGATGCGCGCCCAGCTGATCTCGGGCGGCACGCGCCGGGACGCGGTGGAGCCGATCCTGGCCGCGACCGCGCCTTTCATGGAGGCGCGCGCCGCCGCCGCGTCCCCGTTGGCGATGGCACCGCTCGAACGCGCGCTCGGCGACGCGTTCGTCGCGGGCGGGCACATGCGGGGAACGGCGGCGGGTTTCGTCGCGATGCTCGGCGACCCGGTCGTCGTCTCGCAATACCGGGTCGCGGCCAACGACGCGCTCCGCCGCGTCAGGTCGCCGGTGCTGGCGCTGTATGCGGGCGAGGACGACGTCGTCCTGACATCGCTGAGCATGCCCGAAGCCGAAGCCGCCCTCCGCCGCAATCCCGACGCCACGGTGGTCGAGATGCCGAGGGTGAACCACACGTTCCAGCGGCGCGAGACCGACGCGTCCGGCAAGTCGGCCTATGCGGGGCCGAGCGTGTCCGATCCGGCCACGCTGGACCTGATCGGCCGTTGGCTGGGGAGCCGATTGCAGCCGGGAAGGCGCTAGCACCCGTCGGCCGCTTCCGACCGAACTCGACGGTTGGCGGTCCCGACGGACAGCCATGTCGATCACCGCCGTCGAGCGGGGGCGCCCGCCGGCCGGCCACGATAGGGGGATGCCATGGAGTCGACGGAACCGCCGTCGGATGTCCGCCGGATGCGTCGTCATGGCATGTCGGCGGTCCTGCTCGTCGTGACGGGATGCGGTGGCCCGGATCGCCCCGCGCCACCGCCATCGCTGTTCGACGGCCTGCCCGTAAGCGGCAGCCTGGCCACCGCTCGGAACGCGGGCTTCACCCACTGCATCGAGTTCACGGTCGACATGCGTTGCCGCAAGCAAGCCGTGACGATCGCGGGCCACGGTCCCTACAGAGCCGCGGTCGACCTGGACGGCAGCGATGGCGGCGGCGGCTTCGACCAACTGACGCTCTGGCACGACCTGGACCAGACGGCCGTGTTCGCGGTCGGTGACGCGCTGGAACGGCAGGGTTGGCGATCATGCCACAGGAACACCAGCCAGGGGGACTGGGGCGACCAGAAGATCTACAGGTGCCAGGGAGCCTCCGTCAGGTTCTCGATGGACCTCAGCTACTGGGGCAAGCGTCGCCTCAGGGTCGTCCCGGAATGGAACAAGCGGGTTCCGAGCTGCTGAGGCGACCGGCCACGGCGATCGATCCCCACCCATTTATTTTCGTTCCCCGCCCGTTCCCTTGCGGATCGCGGGCGCGGCGGAAATCCGCGCGTCGCGCCGTCCGGCCAGCGAAAGGTCCGGCATCGTCCCGAAATGTTTCGCTTGCCTCCAAGGGCGAGGCATCACAATCTCTGGGGGTCGATAGGAGATCGGGACCCAACTGCTGGTATAGGCGTTGTTGCCGGTAGTGGGTCGAGCGGATCGATCGCGGATCATATGTTCGTTTTTTGTTCTCACCGGAGAAAGTCCGGTGATAGCATCGTCATGGGCCGCCGATTCGGAACGATCGTGGAACAGGGGAGCGTATAAACCATGGATTTTCGTGATGACCGGGAGGATGGCGGCATGAGCGTCGACACGATGGACACGCCGGCGGCGAGCGCCCTCAAGCCGGTGCCCGACGCGACGCCCGCGCCCAAAGGCCCCTACCCGCTCGAGGTCGATCACGGCCGCGACGCGCTGCTGACCGATTTCGGGCGCGAGACGCTGAAGGACCGCTACCTGCTGCCCGGCGAGACGATCCAGGACCTGTTCGTCCGCGTCGCGTCGGCCTACGCCGACGACCAGGCGCATGCGCAGCGGCTGTACGACGCGATCAGCCGGCTGTGGTTCATGCCGGCGACCCCCGTGCTGTCGAACGGCGGCACCGGGCGCGGGCTGCCCATCTCCTGCTACCTCAACTCGGTCCCCGACAGCCTGAACGGCATCGTCGACACCTGGAACGAGAACGTGTGGCTCGCGTCCAGAGGCGGCGGGATCGGCACCTATTGGGGCAACGTACGCGGCATCGGCGAGCCGGTCGGGCTGAACGGCAAGACCTCGGGCATCATCCCCTTCGTCCGCGTCATGGACTCGCTGACGCTCGCCATCAGCCAGGGGTCGCTGCGCCGGGGCTCGGCCGCCTGCTATCTCGACATCTCGCACCCCGAGATCGAGGAGTTCCTGGAGATTAGGAAGCCGTCGGGCGACTTCAACCGCAAGGCGCTGAACCTCCATCACGGCGTGCTCTTGACCGACGCCTTCATGGAGGCGGTGCGCGCGGGCGAGGAATGGCACCTGCGCAGCCCCAAGGACCAGTCGATCCGCCAGACGCTGGACGCGCGCTCGCTGTTCCAGAAGCTGGTCGAGACCCGGCTCCAGACCGGCGAGCCGTACATCGTCTTCGCCGACCATGTGAACTCGACCATGCCCAAGCATCACCGCGACCTGGGGCTGAAGGTCTCGACCTCGAACCTGTGCTCGGAGATCACGCTGCCGACGGGCCGCGATCACCTCGGCAACGATCGCACCGCGGTGTGCTGCCTGTCGTCGATGAACCTCGAGACGT
>CAXTFF010000068.1:961-9804 GCA_964243325.1 uncultured Sphingomonas sp. | reverse complement strand
GACGGTGCATTACAACATGGGCGGCATCCCGACCAACTATCACGGCGAGGTCGTGCGCTTGAAGGACGGCGATCCCGACAGCGTCGTCCCCGGCCTGTTCGCGGTCGGCGAGGCGGCGTGTGTGTCGGTCCACGGCGCGAACCGCCTGGGATCGAACAGCCTGATCGACCTGGTCGTGTTCGGCCGCGCCACGGGCCTGCGCATCCGCGACATCCTGAAGCCCTCGACCGGGCACAACCCGCTGCCCAAGGGGTCGGAGGAGCTGTCGCTCGGCCGCTTGGACCGCTTCCGCCACGCCGATGGCGGTTCGCGTACCGCCGTGATCAGGAACGAGATGCAGCGCACCATGCAGCGCCACTGCGCGGTGTTCCGCGACAACGAGCTGCTGACGGAGGGCAAGAACAAGATCGGCGACATCTACCGCCAGTTGTCGGACATCGCGGTCAGCGACCGTTCGCTCATCTGGAACACCGACCTGATCGAGGCGATGGAGCTCGACAACCTCGTCGCCCAGTCGGTGGTGACGATGGAATCCGCCGCCAATCGCCAGGAAAGCCGCGGCGCGCACGTCAACGAGGACTATCCCGACCGCGACGACGGCGAGTGGATGAAGCACACCATCGCCACCTTCGAAGGCTGGGGCGGCGAAGGTGGCAGCGTCGCGATCGACTACCGCCCGGTCCACGACTACACGCTGACGGATGACGTGGAGTACATCAAGCCGAAGAAGCGGGTTTACTGATACTATTGGGCGAACAGCTGAGCCAACACGGCCAGGACGAGGCGGAGCGTCGCCTCGTCCAATCGGCCGAGCGGTTTGACGAGGCGCTTGCGATCCACGCCGCGCATCTGCTCGGGCAGGATCAGCCCTTGCTTGCCCTGGAACGTCACGGGCACGCGGAACGGAGCGGGGCGGCTGCCGGTCGTCATGGGCACGACCAGGATAGTGCGTAGCCGCTCGTTCAGCTCGTCGGGCGAGATGACGATGCAGGGACGCGTCTTCTGAATTTCGCTTCCGATCGTCGGGTCGAGTGCGGCGAGCCAGACCTCACCGCGTTTCACCAACGTAGATCCGCGTCGCCCTCATTGCTGAAATCCAGCCATTCCTTGTCGATCGGGTCGTCCGCGACAGCCGCCGCCGCCTCGGCCCAACCTGCCCGAAGCGGCGTCTTGACCGGGACGGCGATCAGCCGCCCTTCTTCGAGTGTCACCTCCATCGCTGCGCCCGTGGTCACGCCTATTTCCTTCAGCAGCGCGATCGGTACGATTAGCCCTGTCGAGTTGCCCATCTTGCGGAGAGTGGTCTGCATGTTCAGCGATCTAGCCATGATCCGCAGTAAGCACAAGGTGCTTACATATCTACTGGTTTTCGGCGCGTCGGGCTGCTCCGACTTGTCACGCCCGCCGGCTAGGCTCGGCCTAGACCCTTTCTACGCGCGCCATCTCGACGCGGGCGGCATACCCGTCGTGTCCTCGTCGTCGACACCTCCCGAGGCGTTGCGTACCGCCGGCGGCATCGTGGACGGGTTGCTCGAACACCGCCCCGACCTGCGCGCGTGGATCGTGGGGCAGGGAACGCGCGTGGCGGTGATGGCGCAAACCGAAGGCACGGTCGATCTCCCCGAGCAGCGGCACTGGACCAAGCCCGGTCCCGACGACCCCCGACTGACGCGATGCGAGCGGCTTCGTTATCGGAAGCGCATCGGCCGTCTCAGCGACCGCGACTATTGGAACGGGCGCGCCCGCGGCATGGCGGGGCAGCCGGTGTCCGGCGCGGCGGAGGACCTGCTGGGCGAGCCCGCCAGCCGCTATTACGGCGAGAACATCTTCCTCCACGAATTCAGCCACGTCGTCCTGCGCGCGATCCGCGCGGTCGATCCGATGCTCTACACGCGGGTCGAGCGGGCCTATGCCGAAGCCCGGGCCGTCGGTCGGTGGAGGGACGAGTACGCGCTCGTCAGCGTGGACGAATATTGGGCGGAGGGGACCCAGTTCTGGTTCAACTCGAACAAGCTCGCCGCATTCGACGGCGCGACCGTCCTGTCCGACGCCGACCTCGCCCGCTATGATCCACCGCTCGCCGCCGTCCTGCGGGAAGCGTACGGCGACCGCCCCCGCATCGTCGCGGATCGCTTTCACGGGCACCCCGCCCGCGTTCCGCCCGGCCCTCTCCCGCGTTCCACCGCGGAGGTGTGCTGAGCGTCAGTCCTGCCGCCGCGAGCGCCACAACGCGAAGGCCGCGCCGCCCAGCGCGGCGAAGCCGAGCGCGGCGGCGGCGGGGTGTTCGGCGGCCTTGGTATAGAGGCTGAAGCCCTTGGCCGCGTGCTCGCCCGAGCGTTCGGAACCGCCGCGGCCCTCCCACAAATTGGTGGGCGGCTGCTTCTTGTCCGGGTCGCTCAGCAGCGCGTCGGTCGCCTTGGGGGCGAGCAGTTCGTACGCCCAGGGAAAGTGCAGCCCGAGCAGCACCTGAAGCCGGCCGAAGCCGCCCACCGTGATCTCGCGCCTGGGTCGCGACGCCGCGTTCAGGATCGCCTCGGCGACGAGTTCGGGAGCGTAGATCACCGGCGGGATCTGCGCCTCGCCGGGCAGGTGGTTGCGCGTGTGCTGGCCGATCGGCGTGTCGATGCCCGCCGGCTTGATGAGCGTAACCGAGATGGGCAGCCCCTCGTTGCCCAACTCCATGCGGAGCACCTCGACATAGGCCTTCAGCGCCTGCTTGGTCGCGGAGTACGCGCCCATCACCGGCGCGGGCAGGTCGGACGCGATCGACCCCACCGTGATCAGCGCGCCGCCCCGGTCGCGCAGGAACGGCACCGCCGCGCGGCAGCCGTGCACCATGCCGAAATAGTTGGTGCGCATCATCTGCTCGTGCTCGTCGTTCGGGATGTCGAGCAGGTGGCCGAAGATGGAGGTGCCCGCGTCGTTGACCCAGCTGTCGATGCGCCCGAACCGTTCCACCGCGAACGCGGCCGCCGCCTCCACCGCCGTCTGGTCGCCGACATCGGCCGCTTTGTAGGCCGCCATGCCGCCCGCTTCCTCGATCTCGCGCACGACCTCGGCCAGCATGACCTCGTCGCGCGCGACCAGTACCACCTTCGCGCCGCGCGCGGCGGCGAGGCGGGCGGTGACTCGGCCGATGCCCGAGCTCGCGCCCGTGATGACGACGACCTGTTCGGCGAGCGGCTTCAGTTTCAACTTCATGGCGGATGTTCCTGTGTGGACTGGTCGCTGAACAGGGCAGGGCGGGGCAGGGTTCCCGCTCGCTTGACTTGCCGGCTTCCGGCCCCAAGGTCCTTGTCCGATGAACCCGCTCCTCAAGCTCCTCGCCGCGTCGCTCCTGCTCACGCCCGCCTCGGCGCAGCGACCGACCTACACGCCGTCCCGGCACAACCTGCCGCCACCGCTCGTCGAACGCGCGAGCGGGGCGGAGGTCGCGGCCTATGCCGAGCTGGGCATCCAGATCGAGCGCGACCGCCCCGCGCGCGACACCCTGGCCGAGCATCGTCGGCTGTCGGCGGCGCTGGGCGCGCTCCAGCCGCAACGGCGCGGCGTCGTCGACGCCTATGTCGTCTCGGTCGCGCTCGACAGCAACCCCGTCTTCGGGCGCGAGGCGCGCGAGGCGGGGCGCGTGCTGGCGCGCCGCTACGACGCGGCCGGGCGCACGATCGTCCTGGCCGGCAGCGAGGGCGCGGCCCCGAGCGCGCTGCCGATGGGCTCGCCCGCCGCTCTATCGGCCGCGCTCGCCCGGGTGGCCGAGCTGATGGACGCGCGCGAGGACGTGCTCGTCCTCTACCTCACCAGCCACGGCGCGCCGATCGGGATCGTCTATAACGACGGCGACCAGGGCTACGGCGCGATCGCCCCCGCGCGGCTGTGGCGGTTGCTGGGCGAGGTCGGGATCGCCAACCGGCTGCTGCTCGTCTCCGCCTGCTATTCGGGGGCGTTCGTGCCGATGCTGATGAGCGGCGGCACCGCCATCCTGACCGCCAGCGCCGCCGACCGCACCTCGTTCGGCTGCCGCGCGGACAACGACTGGACCTATTTCGGCGACGCGCTGATCAACCGCGCGCTCCGCAAGCCCCAATCCTTTGCGCGCGCCGCCGCCGAGGCGCGCGCGTCCGTCGCGGGTTGGGAGCGCGCCGACAAGCTGGAGCCGTCCGATCCGCAGGTCAGCATCGGGCGCGGCGCGGAACGCTGGCTCGCCGCGCTCGAGCGCAGGCTTCCGGCCGCGACCGCGCCCGTCGGCCGGCCGGCAGCGGAGTGAACCGAGGTCGGCGCCCGCAGGTGATGGAGCTGAAGCCCGTCGCCCAAGGGTGGTCGACGATCCCGCCCGTGCGGACGGGGCGCGCCGGGCCGATCCCGCCCCGCCGCGGCGCGTCCACCGCCTCCGCGAAACCGCGCGACCGGCAGAACTCGCCCGCGACCGCCATCCCGCACCGGCCGCGGATCAGCCCGCCCGGGCCGACGTCGCGCGGGCAGATATGGAGCGGATGGCCGCCGATCCGGGGCGCCTCGAAGGCGCGGACGTTCGGTCCGCCGCGCCCGCGATCGCCTTCCTCGTCACCTCGCTGCGCCGCCTGCGGTGCCCGGCGGCGCCATCGCCGACATCAGGCTCTCCATCACGACCTCCATCGCGCCGCCTGGTTGGGACGCGTCGGCTGAACGGACCGTGAGGAGCCCGTTCAGCCGCCCTCGCCGGTCGCGCTAGAGCGAGAAGCCGCCGTCGATGTCGATCGCGGCGCCCGTGATGTAGCTCGCCTCGTCGCTCGCCAGGAACGCCGCCAGCGCCGCGACCTCGTCCGGTCGGCCGTATCTCCCGAGCGCGACCCGCTGCGTCAGCACCTCGGCGTATTGGCCGTCGGCCGGGTTCAGGTCGGTGTCGATCGGGCCGGGCTGGATCACGTTGACCAGTATGCCGCGCGGCCCCAGGTCGCGCGCCCAGCCGCTCGCCAGCTGCGCGATCGCCGCCTTGGTCGCGCCGTAGATCGCGCCGCCGGCGATCGGCATCGTGTGCGCGTTGACGCTGCCGATCAGGATGATGCGGCCGCCGTCCGACAGGAGCGGCGCGGCCGCCGCGGTGCCGGAGAACACGCCCTCGACGTTGACGCCGAACTGGCGGTGGTACGCCTCGAGCGAGGCGTCGGCGTCGCCGCCGTCGATGCTGACGAAATCGGCGACCCCGGCATTGTGGACCAGGATGTCGAGCCCACCCAGCGCCGCCGCCGCGGCTTGGACCGCCTCGGCCTGCGCCCGGCCGTCGGCCGCGTCCGCCTGGAAGGCGTGCCCGCGCCTGCCGCTCGCCTCGACCGCGCCGACCACGGTCTTGGCGGCTCGTTCGTTGCCCGCATAGGTGATCGCGACGTCCGCGCCGTCCGCGGCCAGCCGCCGTGCGATCGCCGCGCCGATGCCGCGCGATCCGCCCGTCACCAGCGCGCGCTTGCCGTCCAGTTTCGCCATGATCCGTATCCCATAATCACCGGCCCCATACGCCGATGCGGCCGCAGATGGGGCGGGGCTTTCCGCCCGCAATCGACCCCGCGCGACCGCCCGTCACGTTCACGACCGGCCGCCGCAACCGGATCAACGACTTAGCCGGGTGGCGGCAATCTTCGCTGTCCTCCGCCAAAGAAAAGCTGACGGCGGCAACACCCGTTATCTCTGGTCAACTCGTATTTGCGGCGACCAACCGTTATATGTATCCGGCTAGATCGAACGACCGCGACGGCCCGCCGCCGCGTCCACACCAACCGATGGACCTTCGCCATGGCCGAGTTCACGCTTCCCAAGAACAGCGTCGTCAAGAAGGGCGTCGTGCACAGGGCCCCCGCGAACGACGGCGGGGCGCCCGGCCGGATCAAGCGGTTCAAGGTCTATCGCTACGATCCCGACAGCGGGGAGAACCCGCGCTACGACACGTTCGAGGTCGATCTCGACAGCTGCGGCCCGATGGTGCTCGACGCGCTGATCAAGATGAAGGCCGAGCAGGACTCGACGCTCACCTTTCGGCGTTCCTGCCGCGAGGGCATCTGCGGCTCGTGCTCGATGAACATCGACGGGCGCAACGGCTTGGCCTGCACCAGCGCGATCGAGGACGTGAAGGGCGAGATCCGGATCACGCCGCTGCCGCACATGGACGTCGTCAAGGACCTCGTCCCCGATTTCACGCATTTCTACGCGCAGTACGCCTCGATCAAGCCGTGGCTCCAGACCGTCACCCCCGCGCCCGCGGGCAAGGAGCGGCTGCAGACCCCGGAGGACCGCGCCAAGCTGGACGGGTTATACGAGTGCATCATGTGCGCCTGTTGCTCGACCTCGTGCCCGAGCTATTGGTGGAATTCGGACAAGTTCCTGGGGCCGGCGATCCTGTTGCAGGCCTATCGCTGGCTCGCCGACAGCCGCGACGAGATGACGGGCGAGCGGCTCGACGAGCTGGAGGATCCGTTCCGCCTGTATCGCTGCCACACCATCATGAACTGCGCGAACGTCTGCCCCAAGGGGCTGAACCCGGCAAAGGCGATCGCCGAGATCAAGAAGATGGAGATGGAGCGCGCGCTCTAGGCGCAATGCGGCCTGCGCCGTCCCGGCGCAGGACCCGCGCGAGCCCGGCCGGCGGGTCGCGCGAGCGAGCCCGACCGATCAAACCCCGGATCTACTCCGGGGCGATCCGACAGTGCGTTCAAGTCGAGCCGTCGTTGCGACCTCCCCCGCCTTGGCCTAATCGCCCGGCGTGACCAACCCCGCCACCGTCTTTGCCGCCTACCACGTCCTCGTCACCGCCGGCGAACTCCGCCCCGACCCCGAGCAGGTGGCCGCCGCGCGCCGCCTGGACCGACTGGCCGCGGAACTGGAAACGGCGCAAACGCCCGGCCTCCTGAAACGCCTGCTCCGCCGCAAGCCCGCGTCAGTGTGCGGCGTCTACCTCTGGGGCGGCGTCGGGCGCGGCAAGTCGATGCTGATGGACCTGTTCTTCGGCCAGCTCCGCATCGACGCGAAACGCCGGGTCCATTTCGCCGAGTTCATGCTCGACGTCCACGCCCGCATCCATGCCGAACGCGCGCGCGAGACCGGCGACCCGATCGCCCCCGTCGCCGAGGCGATCGCGGGCGAGACCCGCCTGCTCGCCTTCGACGAGATGATGGTGACCAACTCGCCCGACGCGATGATCCTGTCGCGGCTGTTCACCGGGCTTCTCGAGCGCGGCGTGACGATCGTCGCCACCTCCAACCGCGCGCCCGCCGACCTGTATCTGCACGGTCTGAACCGAGAGCATTTCCTGACCTTCATCGCGCTCGTACAGGAGCGGCTGGCCGTGCTCGCGCTGAACGGCCCCGTCGACTATCGCCGCGAGCGGCTGGGCCGCGTAGAGACCTGGCTCGTCCCCAACGGCCCCGAGGCGACCGCCGAACTCTCGGCCGACTTCTTCCGCCTGACCGACTATCCGCCCGAGGACGCGGAGCATGTGCCGGTCGAGGAACTGATGGTGCAGGGCCGGACCCTGCGCGTTCCCAAATCGCTGAAAGGGGTCGCCGTGTTCTCCTTCAAGAAGCTGTGCGGCGAGGCGAGGGGAGCGGCGGATTACCTCGCGATCGCGCGCCGCTACCATACCGTGATCCTCGTCGGCATCCCCAAGCTGACCCCTGAGAACCGCAACGAGGCCGCGCGGTTCGTGCAGTTCGTGGACGCGCTATACGAGCGCAGGGTCAAGCTGCTCGCCGCCGCCGACGCGCAGCCCGACGCGCTGTATGGGGCCGGTGACGGGCACTTCGAGTTCCAGCGGACGATCAGCCGGTTGGAGGAGATGCGGTCGGAGGAATATCTCGCGCTCGGACACGGTTGTTAATGCACGTGCGGATCATTCGCAAGAGTGGACGGCTGAGCCCGCTAAAAGGTTGCCGGGTACGTCCGAAAGGCGTAGGCGGCGCTCGAAATGCGCTTGGTACCGGCGCGTGAGCGGAGAAGGACAGGGGATGGCCCGCAAGAAGATCGCGCTGATCGGCGCCGGTAACATCGGCGGCACGCTCGCCCATCTCGCGGCGCTCAAGGGCCTGGGCGACATCGTGCTATTCGACGTGGTCGAGGGCGTGCCGCAGGGCAAGGCGCTCGACTTGGCGCAGTGCGGCCCCGTCGAGGGCTTCGACGCCTCGATCGTCGGCACCAACGACTATGCCGACATCGCCGGCGCGGACGTGGTGATCGTGACCGCGGGCGTCGCGCGCAAGCCGGGCATGAGCCGCGACGACCTGCTCGGCATCAACCTGAAGGTGATGAAGGCGGTCGGCGAGGGCATCGCGAACAACGCTCCCGACGCCTTCGTCATCTGCATCACCAACCCGCTCGACGCGATGGTCTGGGCGCTGCGCGAGTTCTCCGGCCTTCCCGCGACCAAGGTCGTCGGCATGGCGGGCGTGCTCGACTCCGCGCGTTTCCGCACCTTCCTGGCCTGGGAGTTCGGCGTGTCGGTGAGGGACGTCAACGCCTTCGTGCTGGGCGGTCACGGCGACACGATGGTGCCCGTGCTCGAATATTCGGCCGTGTCGGGCATCCCCGTCGCCGACCTCATCAAAATGGGCATGAGCACCCAGGAGAAGATCGACGCGATCGTCCAGCGCACCCGCTCGGGCGGCGGCGAGATCGTCGCGTTGCTCAAGACCGGCTCCGCCTATTACGCCCCCGCGACCAGCGGTATCGAGATGGCCGAGGCGTATCTGTACGACAAGAAGCGCGTCCTCCCCGCCGCCGCCGAGTTGAACGGCGAGTACGGCGTATCGGGCCTGTATGTCGGCGTGCCGATCGTGATCGGCGCGGGCGGCGTGGAGAAGGTGATCGAGGTCGAGCTGACCGAC
>CAXTFF010000068.1:0-951 GCA_964243325.1 uncultured Sphingomonas sp. | reverse complement strand
GCCAAGCAGAATCTCGCCGTGTCGGTGGATGCAGTGAAGGAGCTGCTGACCGCTTGCCGCGCGATTGACTCAAGCCTGGCCGAGTAAAGTGCAGCCGGCTCAGATCCTTGAGCGCTTGCGTTCGTGTTCTGGTGTTCCCCTTGAGGATTTGCCCGGCTCAAGCGGTATCTATGCACTTCGCGACCATACCGGCACAATCCGGTATTTAGGTATTGCGCATTCCGAGGGGTTCCGGACTCGCATAAGAAACAAGCACGCGACGGGTTCAGAGGATCGCAGTCACAAGTTCAGCGCGGCGTACAATGCTGGGCGGCTTTGGCGGGATCGGCACGCTCAAGAGGCTGCTGACGGCTCGCTTGCTAAGCGGGTCCGAAACCGTCTGATCCTGAAGCACTGTAAGGCTTCAATAGTCGAGGTGATTAACTACGAGAGCAAAGCGGCGCTCGAAGCAATTGAGAAGCAGGTAATCGGCCTAGCCTCACCTCAGGAAACGGCTTGGAATCGACCGTTCTCACCTATGAATGAGCCAACTGAGCTTGTTGACGATCTCATCGTGGAGCTTCGGTTGTCGGTCGACGATCGTGCCGCTCTCGATCGGCAAAAGCAGCGTTTCGAAGAAGGAAGAGCATGAGCATTCTCGTCGACCGGAACACCAAGGTCATCACCCAGGGCATGACCGGCGAGACCGGCAGCTTCCACACCAAGGCGGCGCTGGAATACGGCACGCAGATGGTCGGCGGCGTTACGCCGGGGAAGGGCGGGACCACGCATCTCGACCTGCCCGTCTATGACACGGTCGCCGAGGCGGTGGCCAAGACCGGCGCGACCGCGTCGGTGATCTACGTGCCGCCGCCCTTTGCCGCCGACTCCATCCTGGAGGCGATCGACGCGCAGGTGCCGCTGATCGTGACGATCACCGAGGGCATCCCCGTGCTCGACATGGTCAAGGTC
>CAXTFF010000067.1:8512-9847 GCA_964243325.1 uncultured Sphingomonas sp. | reverse complement strand
GAGCGACCCCGACTGCCCGGCCGCGCCGCCGCCGAGCTGCCCCAGCGCGCGATCGACCGCGTCGCCGACGCCCGGCGGCGTGGGGACGGCGGGCACGCCTTGCGCGAAGGCGGGCATGGCGACGAACACGGCCAGGACGACCGCGATCACCGCGAACAGCGCGCCGAAGCCGCCGCGGGCTTTACGCGCGTCGGCCTGCGCGCCGACGCAGCGGACGAGCGCGGGGCCGGAGCCCAGCCGCTTGACGGTGATCATGCGTCCACCTTGTCGACCAGGGTCACGCCGCCACGCCCGACCGACACGAGGAGCCGCTTGCCCTCGAAATCGAGCACCGCGAGCTTCAGGCCCGGCGAGATCATCATGGTCTCGCGGATGGCGATGGTGCGCGTCGCGGGCTTGCCCGGCATACGCTGCTCGAACCGCCGCCACAGCCAGAGCGAGCCGATCATCAGCCCGCACACCAGCGGCAGCAGCACGACGAGCTTGAGGATGTAGGACCACATCATGGCGCGTCAGTTCCGCTTGTCGGGGGAGACGAGCTCGGTCATCCGCACGCCGAAGCGGTCGCCGACGGTGACCACCTCGCCGCGGCCGATCAGCGTGCCGTTGACGAACACGTCCAGCAGCTCGTTCGCCTGCCGGTCGAGCTCGATCACGCTCGATTCGCCAAGCGCCAGCAGCTCGCGGAGCGACAGGTTGGTGGAGCCGATCTCCACGGTGAGCTTGACGTCGACATCCTGTAGCAGCCGGAAATTGGCCGCCAGGGAGGCGTCGACCGGGAAACCGCCGGTCATGTCGTTCATTGCGCGGGTCCTTGAGACGATTGGGCGAACGGGAAAGCATCGGATCGGGATTGGTGGGCGAGCGAGGTGAGGCGGACGGCCGCCTGGCCGTTGGACACGCCGACGATGCCCGCGCCCAGGCAACCGCCGCCGACCATCACGGGCACGTTCGCGCCGAACGAGATCGGGATCACGTCCCCCGCCTTCAGGTTCATGAGCAGCGACAAGGGCACGACCGGCTCGGCCAGGACCGAGCGGACGGGGAAGGTGACGTTCATCGCCGCGCGGGTCAGCGCGGTGCGCCAGGCCGGATCGGGCTCGACCTTGTCGAGGACGCGGCCGGTCAGGCTCGCGCCGTGCGGCTTCATCGCCGCGACGGGGTAGAGCAGGTCGATGTGGACCGGCGCGCCGTCCTCGCTCGCCAGGCCGAAGCGCGTCACGATCAGCGCGTCCTCGGCGGCGACGCCCAGCATGGCCGCGTTCGCCTCGACGCGCCCGACCGAAAAGTCGATGCGCGCCAGCGGTTCCCACGCGGCGGCGAGCGGGGCGGCGA
>CAXTFF010000067.1:0-8502 GCA_964243325.1 uncultured Sphingomonas sp. | reverse complement strand
CAGGTCGAGCAGCTCCAGCACGAACCGCCCGTCGAACACGCACAGCGCCTGGCCCCCAAGCCCCTGATTGCCGGGCGACGTCATCGGCATGGGCAGCCAAGCGGTCAGCTCGTGCCCGCGCTCGGCGCGGTAATCGCCGAAATGCTGCACGGCGAGCGGCTCGGCCCAGCAGCGCAGCTCGCGCCGCAGCAGCGGCTCGAACACGCCGCGGAGCGAGCGGGCGAGCCGGGCCGACAGGTGCTGGACGGTGTGGAGGTCGCCGAACGGGTTGAGCTTGGTCTGGCCGAGGAGCGCGGCCGCACCCCCAAACGCACTGGGGTCGTCGCCGGGGCGCGCGCGCTGCCGGCGGTCCGTCGTCTCGGGGTTGGTGCGGCCGTTAACCATGTCTCACTGAACGACGAAATTGGTGAAGTAAACGTTACTGACCCCGCCGAATCCTTCCTTCTGCTCCAATGTCTCGTTGATCGCGCGGGCCAGCTTGCGTTGCAGCAGCTTCTTGCCCGCGGTGTCGAACACCTGCTCCTCGCTGGTGTCGCTCAGCGTCATCAGGATGGCCGAGCGGACCGCGATGTCGTTGGTCTTGAGCCGTTCGATGACCGTGTCGTCATAGGGCGTCGACACGGCCACGCCGACCTGGATGAAATGCACCGAGTTCTGGAGGTTGGAGGTGAACTCCTTTTCCATCGCGTAATAATTGGAAGCGTATTTCTCGCCGCCCGCGACCTCGGGCGTCGGCTTGCCCTCGTGCCCGGACTCGGGCGCGTCGCCGCCCTCCGCGCCGCCCTCGCCGCCGCGCTTCTGGTCGCTTTTCATCACCAGCTTGGGCTTAAGCTTCCCCTCCGCCTCGGCGTGGTCGCCGCCGCCGACTAGTCCGGCGCTCGCGGCATACAGCCCCGCGCCGACGCCGCCGCCGACCAGGACGGCCAATCCGACGCCCAGAACGAGCAGCTTGCCCAACTTGCCCTTCTTCTTGGGCGCTTCCTCGACCTTGTCACTCATAGGGTTGTGTCCTTCCGTTCAGGCGATGCGGGTATCGGTGACATCCGCGTCCGCGTCCGCGTCGGCACTGGAGCGCGGCCGGGTGGGGATGAGGGGAGTGCCGGGCTGCGGCTGACGACCGTTCGGCTGCGAGCCGCCGTCGCCGACCGCGGTCTGGCCGAGCTTGAGCCCCCGCGCCTCGGCCGCCTCGGCCAGACGCGGCGCGGCGTCCTGGAGCAGCGCGCGCGTCGCCGCCTGTTCGGCGGTGAAGCGGACATGCACGGTGTCGCCGTCGCGCTTCACCTCCACATCGACGACGCCGAGCGCGTCGGGGACCAGTCGGATGCGCGTGTCGGTCGCGTCGACCGCGTCGCGCAAGCGCTCGATCCGGTCGACCATCGCGGACGGCCAACCATCCTGGCGCAGGTCGATCGGCGCGGCGGCGGCCGGGCCCGCCATACCGAGGCGAGCGGTCTCGATCGGCGCGGCGGGCAACTCGCCCGCGACCTGCCGCGGATCGCGCGCGGTGCGGCGGAGGTCGGCGGCGAACACCTGGACGGCCGAACCGTTCATCACGGCGCGGACGACCGTCGGGCCGATCGCACCGATCGCGTTCGGCGCGACCGGCAGGCGATCGGGAACCACCGTCCGGGGGACGACCGTCTCGGTCGCTTGCTGGACGGTCGATATCACGAGCGCCGGCGCGGCGGTGCCAGCCAACGTCGCGAGAGAAACCGTCGGAGCGGAGGTGGCCGGCGGCGGTGTCGCCGTCGTTACAGGCTTGGCCCGGTCGACCGGCTGCGCGACGGGCGTTCCCGTGTCGGGCAACGGACGGAACGGCAGGCCGACGAAGAGCGACGGCGCGGCCGTCGGCGACGGCGGCGGCCCCATGGCCGACAGCCGCGCTCGCGCCGGGTCGCGAGCCACGGCTGTCGCCGACTGGGCCCAAATAGTCGCAGGATCGGTCGCGCTCCCAGCCCGACCGGCCGGCCGGGCTGGGAGCGCGGCCGGGGGGGTACGCGTGGGAACCGGCCCGGCCGCATCGACGTGGAGATCGGTCGGAACCTCCGCCCCGCTTGCGTCCGGCCTGGAGGCGGTCGGCGCAGGATGAAGGAAAAATCCCACCATCGGACGCGGCTCGTCGTCGATTGGTCGGCCGATCCGCTCCTCCGGATCGAGATCACCGGTCACGATCGACGTCTCACGCGCGGGCGAAGTCGATCGCATGGGCGCGGGCGCGACCGTGTCCCCGGTTGGCGACGGGAGACCGGGCGCTCTTATCGCCCGCACACCGATCGCCGTTTCGGGATCGAGCGTCATGGCGACCGTAGCTTGGATGGGAAGCGCATTCCGATCGATCGAGGCCATCCGAGGAACGGGTGGGCTCGGATCGGCCAGCTCCGGCTCAGACGTCGTATTCGGCGGATCGTCGGCTGGGCCGGGGGCCGCGCAAGTCTCCGCCTGCGCGAAGCGGGGCCAGCCGACAGGCTCCAGGGCTACCGCCGCCGGTTTCGACGGCAGGACCGGCCGGGCGATCGGACCGTTCGGCACCGGCGCAGGCACGTCCGCGCCCAGTTCACCGTTCGGGAAAAGGGGCGCGGCGATCGCGGGCGAAGCAAGGACGATAGGAGGCGGAGGCGGCAGCGGCTTGCCGGTCGTTGCAGCCGGTTGCCGTTCCACCGCCAGCTCGCCCGCCCCCGCCAGCAGGAGCTGGAATGCGGCGGAGTCGCCGACCGACGGCCCCGCCGCCTTGGGCGCGAGCAGACCGAGGGAAGGCGAAAGGGCAGGGATCATGAAGGCTGATGTCCGGTCGAAGGGCTTACGACCCGATCAGCAAGGACCGTGCCGTTTGCGGCCCGCCCCGACCTCCTCCAGCGCGCGCAGCTCGCGGCGGACCGTGTCGCGGCCGGCGCGTTCGATCAGTTTCTCGACCGCGCCCTGGTCCTGCCTAGCCGTGCGCGCATGGGCGGCGGCGCGGCGGGCGTCGGCTTCGGCCGACCGCACCCGTCCGGCGGCGGCGAGCGCGGAGGCGTGGAGGCGGTCGCGGTAATGCGCCGCCGCGACCAGGCCCACCGCGTCGCCCGACACCGGCGCGACCGCCTCGGCGAGCCCGGCGATGCGTGCCGACAGCGCGGTCTCGGTCGCCACGGCGCCCTGCGCGCGCGCCTCCTCGGCGCGGGCGAGCGTCAGTTGGAGCGTGCGGACGCGATGAATGCGCGCCAGCGTCCGCGCATCGGCCGCCACCCTAGCCGTCCCGCCCGAACACGCCCGTCAGCTCGGCGACCGCATCGGCCAGCGGCACGACCTCGTCCGCGTCCTGGCGGATGAACTCGGTGATCGCGGGGTGGCAGGCGATGGCGGCGTCGATCGCCGAGTCGGCACCGGCCCGATACGCGCCCATCAGCACCAGGTCGCGATTTTCCTCGTAGGTCGACAGGTGCCGCCGGAGCGTCCGCGCCGCCAGCTGGTGCGGCCTGCCGACGATATCGGTCATGACGCGGCTGACCGACGGGCCGATATCGATCGCCGGATAGACCCCGCGTTCGGCCATCGCGCGGCTGAGCACGATATGACCGTCCAGGATCGACCGCGCGGCGTCGACCACGGGATCGTTGCCGTCGTCACCGTCCGCCAGCACGGTGTAGATCGCGGTGATCGACCCGCCGGTCGCCACGCACCCGCCCGCACGCTCGATGAGATTAGGGAGCATCGCGATCGCCGAAGGCGGATAGCCGCGCGCAGACGCCGGCTCGCCGAGCGCCAGCCCGATCTCGCGACCCGCATGGGCGACGCGCGTGAGCGAATCCATGATGAGCAGCACCTGCTTGCCCTCCGCGCGGAAGCTTTCCGCGATCGCGGTGGCGCGGAGCGCGCCGCGGATGCGGAGCACGGGTGAGTGATTGGCGGGGACGGCGACCACGACCGACCGCGCGCGCGCGGCACCGGCGACCTTGGTCTCCAGGAAGTCGGCGACCTCGCGGCTGCGCTCGCCGATCAGGCCGATCACGACCACGTCGGCTTTGGCCGCGCGGACCATCATGCCCAGCAGCACCGACTTGCCGACGCCCGACCCCGCCATGATGCCGACGCGCTGCCCTTGGCCCAGCGTCAACAGCCCGTTGATCGCGCGCACGCCGACATCCATCGGTTCGAGTACGCGGCCCCGGTCGAGCGGCGATTGCAGCTTTCCGCCGAGCGGCCAGGCACCTGCGCCGCGGATGGGGCCGAGCCCGTCGATCGGCTTGCCCGCGCCGTCGACCACGCGGCCGAGCAAAGCCGCGCCGACCTCCGCCTCGCCCGGCGGGCCGATCGGCTTGACCGGCGCGCGCGGCAGGAGCGCGGCGGGGCCGCCCAGGTTCATCATCAGCGTGCGGCCGTTGCGGAAACCGATCACCTCCGCATCGACGCCGTCGCCACCGGAACCGCCGACGCGGCAGACGGTGCCGACCGGCAGCGTCAGGCCGACCGCCTCCATCAACAGCCCGTCGAACGAGGACAGCCGTCCAGACACGGTCGGGGCGGGCTTGAAATCGTGCGCGCCGAGCGATCCCAGATACTCGTCGGCGAAGCTCGTCAGCATGAGTTGGGCACGGGGATGCGGTCGATCGCGTGCGCCAGCTGCTCCAGCCAGCGTTCGGGGCCGTCCTCGACCACGGTGGAGGCAGATTCCAGCACGAAGCCGCCGCGCTCCACGCTCGCGTCGCCCGCCGCGAAGATGGTATCGGGGAGGCGTGCATGGAGCAGCGCCACGTCGTCGGGATGGACGCGCAACAGCGCCGACTCGCCCGCGTCGGCGAGCAGTTCGGCCGCCGCGCCGATGCGGCCGGCGAGCAGTTCGGGCGATACGCCGACCTCGCCGACCAGGCGCGACAACAGGAGCATGACCGTCTGGCGCAGGCGGTTGGCCATCGCCGCGCGGTCCACGCGGCCCGCAGCGCCGAGCGTCGCGGCGATGTCGGCGAGGAGCGCGTGATCGCGCGCGAACACGTCCGACGCGCTCGCGGCGGCCGCGGCGAGCCCTTCGGCGTACCCTTCCGCCCGCGCGGCCTCGATCGGATCGATGCCGGCGGACTCCTCCTCGACCGTCGGGTCGAAGGGGTCCCAGCCCTCCGTCGGATCGACGGCGCGGTCGGCCGGCGAGAAGTGCCTGGGGCCGGGCGAGGGCCGGAACCGGACCGGCTCGGGTCCGGGACCCGGCGCCACGGCCGCGAAGCCGGACACGGGGGTCATGGCGCGCGCCAGCAGCTCGGCCGGGGCGGTGTGGCGCGCGGCGAAGCCCGCGACGAAGCCGTCAGACATAATCGTCTTCGCCCGCGCCCATCTGGATCGTGCCGTCCTTGGCCAGCGCGCGCGCGATCTGGATCATCGCCTTTTGCGCGTCGAGCACGTCGGCCAGCTTCATGGGGCCGCGCGCCTCCATCTCGTCGCGGATACCGTCGGCGGCGCGCGCCGACATGCAGCCGAGGAAGCGGGCGCGCACCGCCTCGTCCACGCCTTTCAGCGCGCGGGTCAGGATCTCGCCGTCGACGTTGCGGATCATCGTGCCCAGGTTCTTGTCGTCGAGCTCCAGCAGGTTCTCGAACACGAACATCGCCTCCTCGATCTGGCGGGCGACCTCCTTGTCCAGCTTGAACAGCTTGGGCATGACGCGCTGCTCGGTCGCCTTGCGCGCGCCCGACAGGATCTTGGCCGCGCCGCGCGCGCCGCCGAGCACGACGCCCGACCGCCCGGCCGATCCGGTGCGGTTGGCGAGCATGGTGCGCAGCGTGTCCACGGCCTCGGGCGTGATCGGGCCCAGCCTGGCGATGCGGTGGAGGATGTCGGGCTGCACGGCCTCGGGCAGGCGTTCGAGCACCTGGCCGCCGACGGCCGGGTCGAGATTGGCGATCAGCACCGCGGCGATCTGCGGGTGCTCCTTTTCGATCATCGCCGCGATCTCGGGCGCGTCCAGCCAGTCGAGCAGCTCCAGCTCGCACGCCGCTTCGGGCGGGGTGATGCGCGCCAGTACGCTGCTGGCCTTTTCGGGGCCGAGCGCGATGTTCATCACCGCCTCGATCCGCGGGCGCGGGTCGAAGGAGATCGAATTGCGGTCGCGCGCGCGACCGACGAAATCGTCCAGCACGTCCTCGACCTCCTGCTCCGACACGTCGGCGACCGCGAACATCGCGCTGCCGAGCAGGCGGACCTCGTCGGGATCGAGCTTCTGCAGCATGGCGGCCGCCTCCTGCTCGCCCACGAGCATCATCAGGACGGCGGCGCGTTCGACGCCGGTGTAGCTGCGGATGGCGGGGGTCACGGTTTGGCGTCCGCCTTGATCATGTCGCGGACGGCCAGCGCGGCGCGCGCGGGATTGTCGCGGGTGAAGCCGCGCACCGCGCCGATGCGGTCGTCGAAGGTGCGGCTGGCGTCGATCTGGTCTAGTCCGACGGGCGGCTGGACGGCGATGACGGGCGTCCCGTCCTCGTCGGCGCCGTCCGACGCGATCGCGCCGACGGCCGCGTCCGGCGTCGCGTCGGCGCGCGTCTTCATCAGCGCCCGGGCGAGCGGTCGGACGCCGAGCAGCAGCACCATGAGCGCGATGACGATCGCGGTCAGGTTGCGCGCGACCATCGGCAGCCAGGCGGCGTCGTACCAAGGCGCGGCGTCCTCGGCCCCGTTCGCCCCGGCGAACTTGCGGCTGATCACCGTCACGTTGTCGCTGCGGCCCGCATCGAAGCCGACCGCGCTCTTCACCAAGTCGCTGATCTGCGCAATCTCCGCGCCGGTGCGGCGGCCCTTCTCGGGCTCGCGCAGGAGCACGGCGACCGACAGCCGCGTGACGCCCCCGGGCGCCGCGCGCGTGACGGAGACCTGGCGGTCGAGATCATAGGCGCGCTGATAGGCGTCCGACTGCTTCATCGGATCGGGGGCGGGGCCGCCCGCGACCGGCTGCGGCGTGCCCATCGCCGCCTGCGGGGCCTGGAGCGTGCTGGCGGGGGGCGGGGTGTTCGACAGCGCGCCGGGGATGCCGCCGGGCGCGGCGGTGGTCTGCTGGTTGCCGGTCCAGTTGCCCGTCTCGGCGCGGAGCGCGCCCTGCTTCTCGTAGCTCTCGCGCGTGGCCTGCGTCTCGTCGAGATCGACGACGGCCTGCACTTCCGCGGTGAAGTTGCCCGCGCCGACCAAGGGCGTCAGCAGCTGCTGGAGTTGCTGGCGGTACTTGTCCTCGACGCGGCGCTGGAACTCGATCCGCTGGTCGCCGCCCGCATTGGCGTTGGGGCCGCCCGACTTGGACAGCAGCCCGCCCATCTGATCGACCACCGTCACGTCGTCGGGCTTCATGCCGGGGACCGACGAGGCGACCACGTTGACGATCGAGTTGATCTGCGCGTCCGACAGCGCCCGACCTGCCTGCAGCTTGACGATGACGGAGGCGGACGGCTTGGCCGTGTCGCGCACGAAGACGCTCGCCTCGGGCATGGCCAGATGGACGCGCGCCTCGGCGACCGCGTCGATCTCCTGGATGGAGCGGGCGAGCTCGGTCTCGCGCGCCTGGCGGAGCCGCTCGCCCTCGACCGCGCGCGACACGCCCATGGGCAGCTGGTCGAGGATGGCGTAGCCGCCGGGCGCGGCCTTGGGCAGGCCCTGGCCCGCCAGCAGGATGCGCGCGCGGCTGTAATCGTCCTCGGGCACGGTCAGCGCGCCGGTGGCGTCGTCGATCACGGCCGGGATGTTCGCCTGGTCGAGCGCGGCGGTGACGGCGGCCTTGTCGGCGTCGGGAAGCGACGGAAACAACGTCTTCTGCGGCGCGGCCGACAGCGTCGCCCAGGCGAGCGCGGTCGCGCCGACCAGGCCGACGATCAGCGCGGCGGGGCCGGCGCGGCGGACGGCGGGCTGCGCCATCAGGCCGCGGACCTGTTGGAGAGGATTGGCGAACCGCTCGGGAAGCGCGCCGGGCGTCGTGGGGGTGAGCGCGTTCGCCATGTCAGACCGGCATGCTCATGATGTCCTTGTAGGCGGTCAGGAGCTTGTTCCTGACTTGGAGCGTCGCTTCGAAGCCGACGGACGCCTCCTGGCGGGCGAGCATCACCTTGGCGATGTCGACCGTCTCGCCGCGCTCGTAGGACTCCGACAGCGCGGCCGCGCGCTGCTGGCCCTCGTTCACGCCCTTGAGCGCCTGGTCGAAGGTGGACGCGAAGCTGGTCGGCGTCGCGGCGACGGGCGTGGGCGAGGCGGCCGCGCCGGCGCGCGACAGGGCGGCGTTGCGCTCCAGGATCTGCGCGCGGAGCGCCATCACCCGGTCGACGCCCATGGGGCCCGTGATGGCGCTCATGCCGCGCCCGCCCGCGCCCAGCCCGCGCCGACGTCCTCACCCTGCTCGCGCGCCTTGGCGAGGCGGTAGCGCAGGGTGCGCTCGGAGATGCCGAGGCGCCGCGCGGTCTCGATCCGGCTGCCGCCGCACGCCGCCAGCGTGTCGCGGATCGCGGCGAACTCGCTCATCTGGACGACCTGGCCCAAGGTCGAGGCCTCGTCGGACCGCATCGGCGC
>CAXTFF010000066.1:0-10014 GCA_964243325.1 uncultured Sphingomonas sp. | reverse complement strand
GGCCTATACGCTCAAATACGCGGTCGACCGGCTGGCGACGGGCGAGCGCGCGGGCGTGTGGATCGTGGTCGGGCTGGTCGCGGCCTATGCGCTGTCGCGGTTCCTGGGCACTTTGTTCGACAACGCGCGCAACGCGGTGTTCGAGCGGGTGGGCCAGGACGCGGCGCGGCGGCTGTCGGCCGACGTGTTCCGCCACCTTCACCGGCTGAGCTTGCGCTTCCACCTCGAACGCCGGACGGGCGCGGTGACCAAGGTGGTCGAGCGCGGGACCAAGAGCATCGACACGATGCTGTATTTCCTGCTGTTCAACATAGCGCCCACCATCCTGGAGCTGGTGCTGGTGCTCGGCATCTTCGCGTCGGGCTTCGGCTGGTGGCTGGTCGCGGCCACTTTGGTCATGGTCGCGGTCTATATCGCCTTTACGCGCAAGGTGACCGACTGGCGCAACGCGCTCCGGGCGCAGATGAACGATCTCGACACCGGCGCGGTCGCGCACGCGGTGGACTCGCTCCTCAATTTCGAGACGGTGAAGTATTTCGGGGCGGAGGACCGCGAGGCCAGGCGCTACGACCGCGCGGTGACCGCCTATACCGACGCGGCGGTCAGGAACGAGAACTCGCTGGCCTGGCTCAATATCGGGCAGAGCCTGATCACCAACGTGACGCTGGCGGCGGCGATGGCGGCGGTGGCGTACGGCTGGTCGACCGGGCGCTTCTCGGCGGGCGACGTGGTGTTCGTGTCGACGCTGCTCGCGCAGCTATTCCGCCCGCTCGACCTGCTGGGCATGGTGTACCGCACCATCCGCCAGGGCGCGATCGACATGGCGGCGATGTTCGACCTGCTCGATACGGGCGCGGAGATACAGGATGCGCCCGGCGCGAAGCCGCTGGTCGTGACGGAAGGCCACGTCCGGTTCGAGGGGGTCCGCTTCGGCTACGAAGGCGAGCGCGAGATCCTGGGCGGCGTCGACCTCGACGTGCCCGGCGGCCGGACGCTGGCGGTGGTCGGCTCTTCGGGAGCGGGCAAGTCGACGCTCGGGCGGCTGCTGTTCCGCTTCTACGACGTGAACGGCGGGCGTATCACGATCGACGGGCAGGATATCCGCCAGGTGACGCAGGCGTCGTTGCGCGCCGCTATCGGCATCGTGCCGCAGGACACCGTGCTGTTCAACGACACGATCGGCTACAACATCGCCTATGGCCGCGAGGACGCGGGGGAGGCCGACATCCGCGAGGCCGCGCGCGGCGCGTCGATCGCGCCGTTCATCGAGGGGCAGGCGGACGGCTACGCCACGCGCGTCGGCGAGCGGGGACTGAAGCTGTCGGGCGGCGAGAAGCAGCGGGTGGCGATCGCGCGCACCCTGCTCAAGAACCCGCCGGTGCTGATCCTGGACGAGGCGACCTCGGCGCTGGACAGCCGCACGGAGGCGGACATCCTGGACACGCTGGAGCGGATCGAGCGCGGGCGCACCACCATCGTCATCGCGCACCGCCTGTCGACGGTGGTGCATGCCGACGAGATCGTGGTGCTCGACGCGGGGACCGTCGCCGAGCGCGGCACCCACGCGCAGCTGCTGCGGCGCGGCGGGCTCTATACCGACATGTGGATGCGCCAGCAGGCTGACCGGGAAGAGCCGGCCGCGCTGGCGGCGGAGTAGCTCAGAGGCAGGTCAGCCGGACCTGCTTGGCGGGCTTGTCGAACACGATGGACGAGCAGCGGTCGAGCTGGTCGCGGCCGAGCGTAAGGGAGTCGCGGCTCCGGTCGCGCTTGCCTTTGGCGGTGACCACGACCTCGTCGGGATCGGGCGGCGGCGCGTCGGCGTCGGTTATTCCGCGGGCGTTCCCGAAGTCGGCGACGCGCACGTCGAGCGTGTCGAGCACGAGCGACCCGATCGCGAGCGGCCGGGCCAGCCGCATCCGGCGCACCGGCCGCTCGACCCCGAACGCGATCAGTGCGGCTCCCGCTTCCCCCTCCAGCCGACCGCCTTGCGCGATCGCCAGCGCCAGACCCGCGCCGGCGGTGGCGAGCGTGCGCGGATTGTCGAGGTTGAAGCGGACGCGGGTCGGAACGCCCGCCACGTCCACGAGCGCGAACGAGCCGCCATAGCCGCCGAACAGCCCGCCGCCCGGCGCCAGCGGCAGGATCGTCGTGCGCTCGCCCGGCCGGGCCGCGCGCAGCTGGAAGCGGATCACCGGGTCGGGCATCCCGCCCGGCCCGACCGTGACGTCCGCCCGGCGGGCGAAGTCGCGATCCGACCAGCTCACGCGCCGCTTGACCGGCCCGTCGCCCAGATCGAGCCGCGTCACGGCGGAGCTGCCGACGATGCGCACCGGCCCGACCGAATAGGCGACGCCGAACATCCCGCCCTTCAATCCCGCGCGCGCGGCGAGATCGGGATTGACCATCGGCAACCCGGGCGCGGAGGGATCGACCCTCAGCCGCGCGGGACGACCTGCCAGCGTGGTCGGTCGGACGCCGTCGGCGGTGACGACGAGCTGGGGCCGCTGCTCGCGCGCGTCGACGACGCCGCTTGCGAGCGCGATGGCTGTTCCCGCCACCGTCATGCGCTGCCCCATGTCCCGTCTCCCCGCCCTTGCCGTCGCCCGGTGTCGAGGGTCATTGCGTCGGCAACATGGCGGCGGCGTCCTCGACGCGGCGGCGCGCACGCCTTAGATTAGGCGTGATGCTTCCCGACTCCCTCCCTCACCTTCAGCGCGTGTTCGGCTTTCCCGAGTTCCGGGGCGTCCAGCGCGAGGTGGTCGACCGGGTGCTGCGGCAGCAGCGGACGCTGGCCGTCATGCCGACGGGGGCGGGCAAGTCGCTGACCTACCAGCTGCCAGCCGTGATGATGCGCGGGACCTGCGTGGTGGTGTCGCCGCTGATCGCGCTGATGCACGACCAGCTGCGCGCGGCGGAGGCGGTGGGCATCCGCGCCGCGACGCTCACCTCCGTCGATACCAACCAGGCGGAGACGCGCAGGCGTTTACGGGCGGGCGAGCTCGACCTGCTGTATGTCGCGCCCGAGCGCGCGTCGGGGGACGGATTCCGCTCGCTGCTGTCGGAGGCCGAGCTGAACCTGTTCGCGATCGACGAGGCGCATTGCGTCAGCGAATGGGGGCACGATTTCCGCCCCGACTACCGGCTGATGAAGCCGCTGATGGACTCCTTTCCCGACGTCCCCCGGCTGGCGCTGACCGCGACCGCCGACGCGCATACGCGCGCCGACATCCTCGGGCAGCTCGGCATCCCGGCCGCCGGGCTGATCGTGTCGGGGTTCGACCGGCCCAACATCCGCTACCACATCGCGCCCAAAGCGGGAGCGAACCGGCAGATCGCCGACCTGATCCGCAAGGTGCCCGGCCCGGGCATCGTCTATTGCCAGAGCCGGGTCGGCACCGAGAAGATGGCGGCGGCGCTGGCGGGGGCGGGACGGCCGACGCGCGCCTACCATGCCGGGCTCGACCCGGCGGTGCGATCCCGCAACCAGGCGGACTTCGTGGCGTCGGAGGACATGGTGATCTGCGCCACCGTCGCGTTCGGCATGGGGATCGACAAGCCCGACGTCCGCTTCGTGGTCCATGCCGGTCTGCCCAAATCGATCGAGTCCTATTATCAGGAGACCGGCCGCGCGGGGCGCGACGGCGATCCGGCGGTCGCTCACCTGTTCTGGGGCGCGGAGGACTTCGTGCGCGCGCGCCAGCGGATCGGCGAGGTCGAACCCGAACGCCGCGCGGGCGAGCAGGCCCGGCTGCAGTCGCTGTCCGCGCTGGTCGAGACGGGCGGATGCCGGCGGCGCGTGCTGCTCAAGCATTTCGGCGAGGACGCCCCCGATAATTGCGGCAACTGCGACAACTGCCTGGGGCTGGGCGGCGGCGCGGCGAACGTCGATGCGACGGAGCTGGCGCGCAAGTTCCTGTCGGCCGTCTTCCGCACCGGACAGATGTTCGGGCAGGGCTATATCGAGCAGGTCCTGACCGGCAAATCGACCGAGCGCAGCGTGATGAACGGGCATGAGACCCTGTCCGTTTGGAACATCGCCGGGGCTGACGAGGCGGCGCTGATCAAGCCCGTCGCCCGCGCGCTGATGCTGCGCGACGCGCTCCGGGCGAACGAGCATGGCGGGCTGGAGTTCGGCCCGGGCGCGCGGCCGCTGATCAAGGGGGAAGTGACGCTGGCGGTCGCGCCCGCGCCGGTGCGCGAGGGGCGGCGGCGCGGCGAGCCCGCAACGGTCGGTACGGAAGCGCACGATCCGCTGTTCGAGGCCTTGCGCGTCCGCCGGCGCGACCTGGCCAAGGAGGCGGGGGTGCCGCCCTACGTCATTTTCCACGACTCCGTGCTCCGCGACATCGCCGCGCGGCGGCCCGGCAGCCGGGCGGAGCTGGCGGTGTTGTCCGGGATCGGCGCGCGCAAGCTCGACGCGTACGGCGACGCGTTCCTGGAAGTCGTGCGCGAGGCGGCGTGACGCGGGCGCGGGGTTGCGATAGTCGCTTGCCCATGATCCGCCCCCTGAACGACGCCGTCGCCGTCGCGCCCCAGATCGCTCCACAAGACATCCCCGCCATCAAGGCGGCGGGCTATGTGCTGGTCGTCAACAACCGGCCTGACGACGAGGAGCCGGGCCAGCCCTCGGGCGCGGCGATCCGCGCCGCCGCGGAGGCCGCAGGACTCGCCTACGCCGCGGTGCCCGTCGGCCATGCCGGGTTCGGCCATGCGGAACTCGACGCGATGGCCGACGCGTTGCGCGGCGCGGACGGGCCGGTGCTCGCCTATTGCCGGTCGGGGACGCGGTCGTGCAACCTGTGGGCGCTCGCCGCGGCCAAGACGGGGCGCGATCCGGGGCTGCTCGTCGCGCAAGGCGAGGCGGCGGGGTATGACCTCCGCCCGATCGGGCCGATGCTCGACGCGCTCGCGGCCGAGGCGCGGTCGCCCAAGTGAACTGGGCGCAGCTGGGCGGGTCGCTGGTCGCGATCCTCCTCTTGTCCGGGCTGGCCTGGTGGCTGCGGCTCGGGCGCGACGGGCGGATCGGAAGTCCGGAGGAGGCGGCGGACGCGGCCGATCACGCGCTCCCCGGCTTCCGCACGGCGGGCGCGGTGGTCGGGGCCGACGGCATGGCGGCGCTGGCGGTCGACGCGGGCGGGGCGCGGTTGGCGGTGTGCAAGCGCCACGGCGCGCGGATCGCGGTGCGCGAGGTGGGCTGGGACGCGGTGCGCTCGACGCCGGGGGGCGTCGTCGTCGAGACGGGCGAGCGCCGCTTCGGGCGCGTGCCCGTCAAGGGTGTCGACGCGCTCGACATGCGGCGATTGGCGGGCAAGCGCGCCCGCTTGGCGATGTGACGCCGGTGGGTGTAGGCTGCCCCTTGCGATGGACGTGACGCTGCCGAACCCGATCGACCATGCCGTGCCGGGCTTCGTGCTGCTCGTGCTAGCGGAGATGGTGGTGGCGCGGATCAAGGGCCGCGACCGATATTGCCCGCGCGATACGCTGACCAGCCTGGCGCTGGGGCTCGGGAGCACGGTGGCGGGTGCGCTGTCGGCGGGGGCGGTGTTCGCGCTGGCGACGTGGGTGGCACAGTTCGGGCTTCTCGAGATCGGCTGGGCGTGGTACTGGTTCGCCGTCTGCTTCGTGCTCGACGACCTGGCGTACTATGTCTTCCACCGCTCCGCCCACCGCGTCCGCTGGTTCTGGGCGAGCCACGTGATCCACCATTCCAGCCAGCACTATAACCTGTCCACCGCGCTTCGGCAGACCTGGACGGGGTTCTTCTCGCTCGGCTTCCTGTTCCGGCTTCCGTTGTTCCTTCTCGGCTTTCCGCCGGCGATGGTGTTCTTCGTCGCGGCGCTGAACCTCGTCTACCAGTTCTGGATCCATACGGAGGCGGTCGGGCGGTTGCCCGCTTGGGTGGAGGCGGTGATGAACACGCCGTCGCACCACCGCGTCCACCACGCCACCAACGCGCGCTATCTCGACCGCAATTACGCGGGCGTGTTCATCGTCTGGGATCGGCTGTTCGGCACCTATGAAGGCGAGCGCGACGACGACCGCCCGCGTTACGGCCTCGTCCACAATCTGGGATCGTTCAGCCTGCTGTGGGCGGCGTTCCACGAATGGGTCGGCATCGCGCGCGACGTCCGGGCGGCGCCTGGCTGGCGCGCCAAGCTGGGATATATGTGGCGGCCGCCCGGCTGGAGCCACGACGGCGCGCGCGAGACGAGCGAGACGATCCGCGCGCGTTGGGAAGCGTCGAAACCGCGATGATGGGGCTGCTCGTCCCCTTCCTGATGGCCGACCTGATCCTGGGCTGGATGGTGCTCGACACCTGGCGCGCGCAGGAAGTGTGGTTGGTCACGCGCATGGGCCGCAAGGACGAGAACCGCGCGATCTGGTGGTTCTCTTTGCTCCGGCTCGTCGGATTGCTTGCGCTGTCGCTCGCGGGGACGATCGCGGTGCTGCGGGCGTAAGGAAACGGTTGCGGGTAGCGCCGCGGCGAAGCCGCGTCGTCGGGGACGAGTCGCGCGGGTCATCCACGCGCTCGCCGGCCGTGCTTGGGCGAGGCTTGCGCCGGGGCGGCGCAAGCCTCCCTGCGTAAAAAAGGGCCCGGTGCATCGCTGCGCCGGGCCCAAGGGTGTCCGCAGGAGGAACGTCGGGTCGGGCGGGCCGGCGGCCCGCCCGGAAACTCAGTAATTATAGGCGCGCTCGCCATGCTCGTTGATGTCGAGGCCTTCAACCTCGATCTCGGTCGAGGGGCGCAGGCCCATCGTCTTGTCGAGTAGGAAGAACAGCGCGGCGGAAACCAGGCCCGACCATAGCAGCGTGATCGCGACCGCCTTGATCTGGGTCCAGAGCTGCCCGCCCATGTCGTAGGCGCCCGGAACAGCGGGAAGCACGGTGTAGTCGAACCACCCCTGCCCACCCATCGCCGGGTCCGCGACGATGGCGGTGCCGATCGCCCCCACGATCCCGCCGATACAGTGGACGCCGAACACGTCCAGCGTGTCGTCGTAACCGAGCCGGTTCTTCACCGCCGTCACGAACACGAAGCAGACGGGCGAGGCGACCAGCCCGAGCAGGATCGCTCCCATCGGCGCGGCGAAGCCGGAGGCGGGGGTGATCGCCACTAGCCCTGCCACCGCGCCGGTGGCCGCGCCGAGCAGCGACGGCTTGCGGTGCGTGACCTGTTCGATGATCGCCCAGGCGGCGGCGGCGGCCGACGCGGCGAGGAAGGTGTTGAGGAACGCGAGCGCGGTGACGCCGTTGGCCTCCAGGTTCGACCCCGCGTTGAAGCCGAACCAGCCCACCCACAGCAGCGACGCGCCGATCATCGTCATCACCAGCGAATGGGGCGGCATCGGATCGCGCTTGTAGCCGGCGCGCGGACCCATGATCAGGCATCCGACCAGCCCGGCGATCCCGGCGTTGATGTGGACCACCGTGCCGCCCGCGAAGTCGAGCGCGCCCATGCCGTAGAGGTAGCCGGAGTCGGTCGGTGCGGCCGGCAGGAAGTCGGGGCCCGCGAAATACCAGACCATGTGCGCGATCGGGAAGTACGCCAGCGTTAGCCAGGCGACGGTGAACAGGATCAGCGGCGTGAACCGAACCCGCTCGGCGAACGCCCCCACGATCAGCGCGGGGGTGATGCAGGCGAAGGTCATCTGGAACGCGACGAACGCGTATTCGGGGATGTACACGCCGTTGGAGAACGTGGTCGCGAGCGTCGTCGCGTCCACTCCGCGCAGGAACGCTTTGGACAGGCCGCCGACGAAGGGCGATCCGCTGGTGAAGGCGAGGCTGTAGCCCCAACAGACCCACACCAGGCTGGCGACCGAGACGATGGTGAGCACCTGCATCAGGACGCTCAGCATGTTCTTGGTGCGGACCAGGCCGCCATAGAACAGCGCCAAGCCCGGGATCGACATCATCAGCACCAGGGCGGACGAGATCAGCATCCAGGTGGTGTCGCCCTTGTTCGGCGCGGGCGGCGCGGCGACGGGCAGGGCGGCGTCCTGCGCCCAGGCGGGCAGCGCCGCATAGAGCGCGACCGTCAGCCCCGCGCCCGCCATGAGCCTCATTGCTCCGTTCATGTTCGTTCCCCCCTTCACAGCGCCGTCTCGTCGATCTCGCCCGTGCGGATGCGCACGGCCTCGCCCACTTCCAGCACGAAGATCTTGCCGTCGCCGATCGCGCCGGTGTTGGCCGATTGCTGGATCGCCTCGACCACGCGCGGGCTCAAAGGGTCGGCGCACACCACCTCGATCTTGAGCTTGGGCACCATCGAGGTCGAATATTCGGCGCCCCGGTAGATTTCGGTCTGCCCTTTCTGGCGACCGAAGCCCTTGACCTCGGTCACGGTCATGCCCGCGACGCCCAGGCCGGTCAGCGCCTCGCGGACCTCGTCCAACTTGAACGGCTTGATGATCGCCATCACCATCTTCATGCGCGCTCCCCTCGTGCCCGGATGGTGCGTCGCAACAACCGTGCCAGGCGCGGTGACGAGGGCGGGACGGACGTTCGGACCCGCTCCCGGGCGCAAGCCAGCCTCAAATTGAGGCAGCGGCGGCGGAGTGCCCGTTATTCGGGCAGCAACGCCCGCGCCTCGACCAAGTCGTCGTCGTCCACCATGACGCGCACGGGGATCAAGAACCAGCTACCCTCGCCGATCGACGTGTCGCCGTCGAAGAGCGTGGCCGCGATCCCGTGACCGCCCAGCATCCCGACCACCATGTACGCCTCGTTGCGCGCGTACCGGCCGAGTTCGACGAGGCTCACGTCGCAGGGCTCAACGGCGGAGCTCGGGCGGAACGGCGGTGGGGACGCGCGCGGGCAGGCCGTCGATGCTCCGGGCGTTCTCCTCCGCGAACACGCCGAGCAGGTCGTCGGGCGCGAACTTGCGGTGGTATTTGTTCAGCGTCTCGCGCTCGCGCTCCAGCGCCATGCGCGGCACCGCCCAGCCGCAGGCGCTTTGGACCTGGTCGACCGCGATCAGGAAGATCTGCCGGGTGCCGGGGAACAGCTGGAATCGCGCCGCCAGCGCGTCCCACGCCTCGTCCTGCGGCAGCACGGGCGTCCCCCGGCCATAGATGCGCAGGATCAGCGCCGGGCTGTCGAACGCACAGAACATGACGGTGATGCGCCCGTCGGCGAGCAGGTGCGCATTGGTCTCGTTCCCCGACCCGCCGACATCGAGATAGGCGACCGTCCGGTCGTCCAGCACGCGAAAGCTGTCCATGCCCTTGGGGGACAGGTTGATCCGCGCGCCCTCGGCGGCGGTGGCGACGAAGAACACCGGCTGTCGCGCGATCATCGCGCGGTGGTCGTCGTTGATGGCGTCGAAGAACTCGGACATGTTGACCTCATCGGGCACTGCGCATAGCGTGTGCGCATGAAACACGATCCCATCGCGTCGGGCAAGCGCAAAGCCGTGAACCTGTCGCTCGACACCGGGGTGGTCCAGACCGCGCGCGATTTGGGTCTGAACCTGTCGAAGATCAGCGAAGACGCGCTGCGGACGGCGACGCGCGAGGCGCGGCAGCGTCAATGGGCCGACGATCACCGCGAGCGCATCGACGCTTTCGCCGAGTGGCTGGACGAACACGGCATGCCGTTTGAGGATCTGCGCGTCTTCTGATGGCGCGCTTCGACGTCCACCGGGTGCAAGGAGGTCTGGCGCTCGACTGTCAGGCCGATATCCTGCATCGACTGCCGACGCGCTTCGTCGTGCCGCTCGAGCCCGTGCACCCTGCGCTGATCATCGACGAGCAACTCAATCCCCGGTTCGAGATCGATGGCGAGACCCTGGTCATGGTCCCCCAGCTCGCCGGGACGCTCCGCGTCCGCGACCTGGAATCGACGGTCGGATCGCTCGCGACCGATCGTGAGCAGCTCGCGGCCCAGCGCGCGCTCGACCTGCTCATGACGGGCGTGTGATCGGCTAGACCGCCGTCCCGCCCACCGTCAGGCCGTCCACCAGCAGCGTCGGCTGCCCGACGCCCGCCGGCACGCTCTGCCCGCCCTTGCCGC
>CAXTFF010000065.1:4403-10037 GCA_964243325.1 uncultured Sphingomonas sp. | reverse complement strand
GCCCTTGGCCGACAGCCGGATCGAGCCGCCGCCGTCGAAGCGGTATTCGAGCGCGCCCTTCACGCGCCAGCCCTGATAGTCGAACGGGTTCTTGCGCACGCCCGGATTGGACTGGACATAGCCGCCGACGTTGAAGGCGAGCTTTTCCGTGATCGGCTGCGAATAATAGAAATCGCCGCGTTTCAGCCCGTAATCATAGGCGGTGACGCGCGCGATCCCCTCGGCTTCGGTGAAATTCGGGTTGCGGGAGATGAAGTTGATGGTGGCGCCAGCCCCGTTGACGGTCAGCACGCCCGACGAGCCGCCCTTGACCGCTTCCAGCCGGTCGATGGTCAGGTCCTGGTCGAAGAAGAAATCCGCGCCGCCGCCGTTATACAGGATCGGCAGGCCGTCCTCCTCCAGCTGGATGAAGCGCTGGCCGCCGCCCTGCAGGCCGCGGACCGAATAGTTGTTGGAGATCTGCCCCGCCGTGCCTTCGACGAAGATGCCCGGCACCAGTTCCAGCAGGTCGGCGGTCGAGCGCGGAGCCTTGCGGTCGATGGTGGCGCGGTCGGCATAGGTGATGTCGGCCGACGAGGTGATCAGCGGCCGGTTGCGCGTCGTCTGGCCGGTGACGACGATGTCCTGCAACCCTTCCGGCCCGCCGTTGGGCTGGTCGGCGGCCGCTTCCGCCGGGGGCGGGCTCCGCGACGGGGTCGCGGGGTCGGTGGGGACGGTCTGCGCCTGGGCCGGGATCGCGGGCAGCGCCGCGCCGATCAACAACATCGCCCGTAGCCCAAGCCGGTTCTTGCCGATCATAACTCCTCCCAGGACACATAAGTCGCCGGCCTTATCGGAACCGATCACATGAACGTCGTTAACGGCCGTTTGCGGCCCGCGCAAAGGATTGTTGCATCGGTCTGCCTCAAGTCAGGTGCCGCCACCTGGCTGGCGGAGATCCCGCGGCCATCGCGCCCGGCTTCGCGCACGGTCGGCGCCAGGGACCTCTTCGAAATCCCAGGGCAGGTCGTCGACGACGATCCGGGGCGGGCCGACCGTACCGAGTTCCAAGTGGGTCGGCCCTGATCCACGACCGGACGTCCAGTCAGGTCGCGGGCCGCCTCTTAGGATCGACCGTAGGTGGAGCGACGAGTTTTGACCCCCGGCCTGGTTCGGCAGGCTCGATCATGCGCCCGCCGGCGACGCGACCCTTGCCCGGGATGACCGGGCGCTGGTCCGGAAGCCAGCCCATCTACACGGCTCAGGCGGTTCGCGGAATGCGCAGCATCGCCAAAGCGGCGAGCGTCATCACACCGGCCGCGAACGCCATGGTGTGGATGGGCTCGGTAGGGAAAAACCGCTTGGCGACCGATCCCATCACGGTGGCGACCAGAAGCTGGGGCAGCACCACGAACACGTTGAACAGGCCCATGTAAATCCCGAGCTTGCGTTGCGGCAGGCTGGAAGCGAGGATCGCGTACGGCATGGCCAAGATCGACGCCCAGGCGATGCCGATCCCTATCTCGCTGAGCAGCAGCATGCGCGGATCGCGGATCAGGAAGAAGCTTGCGAACCCGGCCGAACCGCAGAGCAGCGCCGCCATGTGCGTCCGAACGCGCCCGATCCGCCGCGCGAGGACCGGAAGCAGGGTCAGCGCCGCCACCGCCGCCACGCCGTTATACGCCGTGAACAGCACGTTCACCCAATTCGCGCCCGTTTGAAAGCGCGCGCTTTCCGGCCCGCTCGCGCCAAAGAAGTACTGCGCGACCACGGGCGTGGTGTTTATCCACATGATGAACAGCGCCGACCAGGAGAAGAACTGGACCAGCGCCAGCCGCTTCATCAGATCGGGCATGCCGGAAAAGTCGCCGACGATGTGGCCCAGCATGGTGGGCGCGGAACCCCGGCGCGCGACCGAGATCGCGGCGATGCTCGCCAGGCCGTAGGAAACGAGCAACGCGGCGAGCAGGTATACTTCCTTCTCCAGTTCCCAGAGGGACGTGGCGAACGCCACACCCACGCCCGCGGTGATCCAGGGGATGGTCGATCCGTATCCACGCCCGGCCAGAGACCGGATCGCCCGATCGGAGGCCGCCGGGTCCGTTGGTCCGTCGAAGGCGGTCATCTCGTCGGGCGAGTATTCCCGCGTCGACACCACCGTCCACAGCACCGCCAGGAACAACGCTGCCCCGCCGAACCAGAACGCGTAGCGCACCGTATCGGGGATCGCGCCCGCGCCCGCCTCGTTCGACACGCCCAGCCGCTCGAGCGCATAAGGGAAGATCGACCCCACCACCGCGCCCGCGCCGATGAAGGCGGTCTGGACCGAATAGCCCGCCGCGTGCTGGTCCTTGCCCAGCATGTCGCCCACGAAGGCGCGGAACGGCTCCATCGAGATGTTGAGCGACGCGTCGAGCACCCACAGCATCACCGCCGCGAACAGCAGGACCGGCGCCAGCGGCATGACGACCAGCGCCAGCGCCGCCATGATCGCCCCCGCCAGGAAATAGGGCCGCCGCCGCCCCAGCCGGCCGAACCAGGTGCGATCGCTCAGATGCCCGATCACCGGCTGGACGAGCAGCCCGGTCAGGGGCGCCGCGACCCACAAGGCGGGCAGGTCGTCGACCGCGGTGCCCAGCGACTGGAAGATGCGGCTCATGTTGGCGTTCTGCAGCGCGAAGCCGATCTGGATGCCGAAAAAACCGAACGAGATGTTCCACAGCCCGCGGAAACCCTGGCGCGGCTTGACGGCGAGCGGAGCGTGGGCGTTCACGATCGTCGTTCCGTGGAGCGGCGCACCACCAGGCGCGTGGGCAGCGTCCTGCTCGCCACCGGCTTCTCGCGGATGCGGCCGAGCAGCAACTCGACCAGCGCGCGGCCGGCCGCGCCGGCGTCCTGCGCGACGGTGGTGAGCGGCGGGTTGGCCAGCGAAGCGGCGGGTATGTCGTCGAAGCCGATCACCCGGACGTCGTCGGGCACGCGTAAGCCCGCGGCGTCGAACACGCTCATCGCCGCCAGCGCGATCAGGTCGCTCGCCGCGACCACGCCGTCGAACCGCGCACCCCCGGCCAGCAGCGCGCGGGCGGCGCGCACGCCCTCCTCCTCGCCCGACAGCGAACCGACGCACAGCGCCGGGTCGAGGCCCAGGCCGGCGGCCGCGAGCGCGTCGGCATGACCCAGATACCGGTCGCGGAACTCGGGATAATGGTCGGTCGCGTCGCCCAGGAACGCGATGCGCCGGCATCCGCGCTCCAGCAGGTGGCGCGTCGCCGCCGCGCCGCCCCCGCGATTATCGCAGCCGACGGTCAGTCCGGGCTCGTCCGGCTGCACCGATCCCCAGCGCACGAAGTGCGTGCCCTGCGCGACCAGCCGGTCCACCTTCGCGCGGTAGTCGGCGTAATCGCCGTATCCCAAGAGGATCAGCCCATCGGCGCGGTGGCTGTCCTCGTACTCGGTATGCCAGTCACGCCGCATGTGCTGGAACGACAGCAGCAGGTCGTGTTCGTGCTCGGCGCAGGCGCGCATCATCGACCCCAGCATCGCCAGGAAGAACGGGTTCACCGCCGTCCCGTCGGGCGAGGGGTCCTGGAACAACAGGACGGCGAGCGTCCGGGTGTAGCCGGAGCGCAGGTTGGAGGCGACCCGGTCGACCGTGTAGTTCAGCCGCCGGGCGGCCGCCTCGATCCGCTGCCGCGTGACCGGGCTGACCGTGGGGCTGCCGCGCAGCGCGCGCGACACGGTCGGCTGCGAGACCCCCGCCAGCTGCGCGATATCGAAGGAGGTCGGCTTGCGCGCATCGGTTTCGGTTCTTCGCCCTCCCGCCCGTCCGTCGTTCGCGGACATGGTCGCAGGCGACAACAGCGCAGATCGCCCCGGCCGTCAACGCGTGGGCGGCCCCTCGACCGTGGTGTTCGAGACACAGGTCCGATCCGGCTTCTCTGAATACGTATGCGGCGCCCTTCCCCTCGGAGGTGTCCGACTTCATTCCGCGGCGAACGAAGGGCCCAGCCGCGCATCACGATCGGCACGGCCCGCTCAGGGGAGGAACAACCATGCTCGTTCGCGCAGCCGCGTCCGTTCGCGATTCGACCAAGCTCGGCGCCAGCGCGGGCGCGCTCGCCGCCGCGCTGCTCGCCGCGGCCCCGGCCTACGGTCAAGCGTCCACCAACGTCCCCGACCCGGCGAACAGCTCGTCGAGCGCGGCCAATCCGAACGAGGGCGTCAGCGCGGAACAGCAAAAGGCGGAGACCGCGGCGGACGGGGCCGATCCCGACGCCCAGGACGTCGTCGTCACCGGCTTCCGCGCCGCCCTGGAGAACGCCGTCGCGGAGAAGAGGACTCGCGACCAGATCGTCGAGTCGATCTCCGCCGAGGACATCGGCAAGCTGCCCGACGCGTCCATCGCCGAATCGATCGCGCGCCTGCCGGGCCTCGCCGCGCAGCGCGTGTCCGGCCGCGCGCAGACGATCTCCATCCGCGGCTTCGGCCCCGACTTCTCGACCACGCTGCTGAACGGCCGCGAGCAGACGTCGACCAGCGACAACCGCCAGGTCGAATTCGACCAGTACCCGTCCGAGGTCGTCAACCAGGTCCTGGTGTACAAGACGCCGCAGGCCTCCATCGTCGGCCAGGGCCTGGTCGGCACCGTCGACCTCCGCACCATTCGCCCGATCGAATATGGCCGCCGCGTGATTTCGGTCGGCGGCCGCGGCACCTACACCGACATCACCAAGTTCAACCCGGACTCCAAGCGCTACGGCTACCGCGTCAACGGCACCTACGTGGACCAGTTCGCCGGCGACACGATCGGCGTGTCGCTGGCCGCCAGCTATATCGACGAACCCTACCAGTTCCGCGAGTTCCGGTCGGGCGGGTATAGCCAGGGCGGGCCCGACGGCGCGTCGCTCGTCGGCTTTCCGACCGCGCGCGGCACCTCCACCCGGCTGAAACGCTTCGGCGCGGCGGGCACGATCGAGTTCCGGCCCGTGCCCGAGTTCACCAGCACGATCGACGCCTTCTATTCCGACTTCAAGGACCTGCAGAGCCGCCGCGGCGTCGAGCTGCCGCTCGGTTTCGCGGTCGGTGACTTCTTTGGCACGACCTTCAATCCCACGGGCGCGACCGTCACGGACGGCGTCGTGACGTCGGGCAGCTTCGGCGGTGTGCAGGCGCTGGTCCGCAACGACGCGCAGCGCAACACCGCCGATCTGTATTCGGTCGGCTGGAACAACGCCTACAAGGGCGACAACGGCTGGAACGCGCAGCTCGACCTCAGCTATTCGCGCACCAACCGTTCGGAATTCTCGTTCGAAAGCTACGCGGGCACGGGCCGCGGACGCGGGCGCGGCGCGTCGGAGACGATCGGCTTCGTCACCACCGACACGGGCTCGGTCTTCACGCCGCAGCTCGACTACACCAACCCCGCGCTGTTCGTGCTGACCGATCCGGCCGGTTACGGCGGCGCGGACGTCGTCCAGGCGGGCTATTTCAACGATCGCCGCCTCACCGACGAGATCTATCAAGGGCGCACCGAAGTCGAGAAGGTCATCGAGGACTCCTTCCTGTCGGGCGTGCGGGTCGGCATGAACTATACCCGCCGCGAGAAGACGCTGGTTCCCAACGAGGCCTTCGTGACGCTTCCCGGCGGCGCGCAGG
>CAXTFF010000065.1:0-4393 GCA_964243325.1 uncultured Sphingomonas sp. | reverse complement strand
CTTGACGCGGAACGCCTTGGCCAGGACGTCCTGGCCAAGGCGTTCCGCGTCAAGGAGGACGTGCTGACCGGCTACATCCAGGGCAACATCCGCCAGCCGATCGGCGCGTCGGAGCTGACGGGCAATGTCGGCGTGCAGGTCGTCGTGACCGAACAGAAGTCGACGGGCCTCGTGTTCGGGCCGACCGGCAACGTCACGCAGACGCTGGGGGGCGATTACGTGGACGCGCTGCCCAGCCTAAACCTGTCGCTGCGCCTGCCGAGCGACTTCGTGTTCCGGCTGGGCGCGGCGCGCGAGATCGCGCGGCCGCGGCTGGACGACCTTCGCATCGCGCTCGGCTACGGCGTCGACACGGGCAACCAGGTGAACGGCGTCAACGTCCCCATCATCCGTGGCAGCGCCGGCAACCCGGGCCTGAAGCCGTACCGCGCCACCGCCATCGACGCCACGGTCGAGAAGTATTTCGGCAATAGCGGCTACATCGCGGTGCAGGGTTTCTACAAGGACCTGACCAGCTTCATCTACCGCAACCAGGAGGTCGCGTTCGACTTCGGCAACCTGCCCGCACCGGTGAACGCCAACCTGCTGGGCACGACCGTCGGCACGCTCAACCGGCCGATCAACATCGGCGGCGGCGAGCTGTACGGCGTGGAGGTCGCGGGCACGGTGCCGCTGGGCAGGCTGATCGGCGCGCTCGACGGCTTCGGCGTGACCGGCGGCGCATCCTATACCAAGACCAAGATCCGCCCCGACCCGGACGCACCCGCGACCGACATCCCGGGCTATTCGCGCTGGGTGGCCAACGGCACCGCGTTCTTCGAGAAGTACGGCTTCAACCTGCGCGGTTCGGTCCGCTACCGCTCGACCTTCCTGGGCGAGCTCGTCGGGTTCGGCGCCAGCCGCGACTTCCGCCGCGCGCGCAACGAGCTGATCGTCGACGGCCAGATCGGCTACGACTTCACCACCAGCTTCCTGAAAGGCGTGTCGGTCTACATCCAGGGCCAGAACCTGACGGACGAGCCGTTCGTGACCGAGGAGGGGGAGAACTCGCTCCGCGTCAGCGAATTCCAGCGCTATGGCCGTCGCTACCTCGCCGGCGCGACGTTGAAATTCTGATTGTCGACCGGTCCATCGATATGGAGCGTCCCGTCGTCTCCACCCATGGCGGACGCTCCCGCAAGGACAGTTGATGAGATCTTTTCTTCTCGCCGCCGCCCTGACGGTCGCGCCCGCCGCCGCGCTCGCGCAAGGAGGCGGGTACCGCGCCCGCCTGCCCGAGGACGAGGTGATCTATTTCGTGCTCCCCGACCGGTTCGAGAATGGCGACCCGGCCAACGACCGCGGTGGCCTGGGCGGCGAACGGCTGCGGCACGGGTTCGACCCGACGCACAAGGGCTTCTACCATGGCGGCGACCTGAAGGGCCTGACCCGTCGCCTCGACTACATCCAGGGGCTCGGCGCGACCGCGATCTGGCTGGGGCCGATCTTCACGAACAAGCCCGTCCAAGGCGGTCCCGGCCAGGAGTCCGCGGGCTATCACGGCTATTGGATCACCGACTTCACCGCCGTCGATCCGCACCTGGGCACCGAAGGGGACATGCGCGCCTTCGTCGACGCGGCGCATGCGCGCGGGATGAAGGTCTATATGGACATCATCGCCAACCACACCGCCGACGTGATCCAGATGCGCGAGTGCGCGGGGCGGTCGGCATGCGTTTACCGCGGACGCGCGGCTTACCCCTACACCCGTCGCGGCGGGCCGGACGGGCGGTCGATCAACGGCGGCTTCCTGGGCGACGGCGTGGGGACGACGGAGAACTTCGCGAGCCTGACCGACCCCGCCTACGCCTACACGCCTTACGTGCCCCCCGCCGAGCGGACGGTGAAGGTGCCGGCCTGGCTGAACGACCCCATCCTCTACCATAATCGCGGCGACTCCACCTTTTCGGGCGAGAGCTCGACCATGGGCGACTTCGTCGGGCTGGACGACCTGATGACGGAAAACCCGCGGGTGATCCAGGGCATGATCGACATCTTCGGCGACTGGATCGCCCGGTACGGTGTGGACGGCTTCCGCATCGACACCGCGCAACACGTCGACCCGGAGTTCTGGCGCGCGTTCGTGCCCGCGATGGAGGAGCGCGCGAAGCGTCGCGGCATTCCCAATTTCCACCTCTTCGGCGAGGTCGCGATGGACGAGCTAGATCCCGGCCGCACCGCGTCGCACACTTGGAACGACGGGCTGCCGACGGTGCTCGACTTCGCATTCCAGGTCGCGGTCGGCGGCATGGTCGCCGACGGCAAGCCGACGAGCGACGCGTTCCGGCTGTTCCGGGGCGACGCACTATACAAGGGCGGCGAGGAGACCGCGCGGCGGCTCCCGACCTTCCTGGGCAACCACGACGCCGGCCGGATCGGCTGGTTCATCCGCCGGGCCAATCCGTCCGCTCCCGACGCCGAGCTGCTCGCGCGCGACCTGCTCGCCCATGCGATGCTGTTGACGCTGCGTGGCGTGCCGACGATCTATTCGGGCGACGAGCAGGGCTTCTCCGGCGACGGCGGTGACCAGGACGCGCGCGAGGACATGTTCGCCAGCCGCGTGGCGACCTACAACGACAACAAGCTGATCGGCACGACCGCGACCACCGCGCGCGCAAGTTTCGTCCCGGCGCATCCCGTCTATCGCGAGGTCGCGCGCCTGGCCCGGATCCGCACCGCTACGCCCGCGCTCACCCGCGGCCGCCAGCACTTACGCGCCTGGGGCGACAAGCCCGGCCTGCTCGCCGTGTCGCGCTTCGATCCGACGACCGGGCGCGAGGTGCTGCTGGCGTTCAACAACTCGGCCGAACCGGTCGACATGCCCGTCGAGGTCGACGCCAGGTCGACGGCGTTCACCGCGCTGGCCGGCCCGTGCGCGCCGCGCGCGACGGCACCCGGATCGGTGCGCGTGGCGTTGCCCGCGTTCGGCTACGCGGTCTGCGCGGCGCGATGACCGTCCCGCCGGGCGCGCGACCCTGGTGGAAGGGCGCGGTCACCTACCAGGTCTATCCCCGCTCCTTCGCCGATTCGAACGGCGACGGCATCGGCGACTTGGCCGGCGTCACGCGGCACCTGGACCATATCGCGTCGCTCGGCGTCGATGCGGTGTGGCTGTCGCCCTTCTTCACCTCGCCGATGAAGGATTTCGGGTACGACATCGCCGATTACCGCGACGTCGATCCGATCTTCGGCACGCTCGCCGATTTCGACGCGCTGGTGGCCCGCGCCCACGCGCTCGAACTCAGGATCGTCATCGACCAGGTCTACAGCCACACCTCCGACGAGCATCCCTGGTTCCGCGAAAGCCGCGCAGGCCGTACGGGCGCGCGCGCCGATTGGTATGTCTGGGCCGATCCCAAGCCCGACGGAGGCCCGCCCAACAACTGGCAGTCGGTATTCGGCGGCCCGGCCTGGACGTGGGATGCGCGGCGCGGGCAATATTACCTCCATAATTTCCTGAGCGGGCAGCCGCAGCTCCACGTCCATCATCCAGAGGTGCAGGACGAACTGCTCGACACGGCGCGGTTCTGGCTCGACCGGGGGGTCGACGGCTTCCGCCTGGACGCGATCAATTTCGCGATGCACGACCCGGCTTTGCGCGACAATCCGCCCGCGCCGGGCACCAATCGCCCGCGCTCGCGTCCATTCGACTTCCAGATCAAGCGGTACAACCAGAGCCACGAGGACATTCCCGGCTTCCTCGAACGGTTGCGCGGGCTGCTCGACGGGTACGGCGATCGGTTCACGGTGGCGGAGGTCGGCGGCGACGACTCCTCGCGCGAGATGAAGCTGTTCACGGAAGGGGAGCGGCGGCTCAACAGCGCTTACGGCTTCGATTTCCTGTACGCGCCCGCATTGACGCCCGCGCTCGTCGCCGACGCGCTCGCGGCGTGGCCCGCGCAGGACGGGGTGGGCTGGCCGAGCTGGGCGTTCGAGAATCACGACGCGCCGCGCGCCGTCTCGCGCTGGGTCGACCCTGACCACGCCGACGCGTTCGCACAGGTGAAGATGCTGCTGCTCCTGTGCCTGCGCGGTAACGTCTTCCTTTATTACGGCGAGGAGCTCGGCCTGACTCAGGTCGAGCTGCCGTTCGAGCGGCTGCGCGATCCCGAGGCGATCGCCAACTGGCCGATGACGCTGTCGCGCGACGGCGCGCGCACGCCGATGCCCTGGGCGGCGAACGCGCCGCAACTCGGCTTCTCCGACGCCGAGCCGTGGTTGCCGATCGGCCCCGACCACGCCGCGCTCGCGGTCGACCGGCAGGAAGCCGACCCGGACTCGCTCCTGCATCTGACGCGCCGCCTCGTCGCGCTGCGCCGCGCGAACGAGGCGTTGATGACGGGCGACCTCCACC
>CAXTFF010000064.1:0-10050 GCA_964243325.1 uncultured Sphingomonas sp. | reverse complement strand
GGCGAGATGCGCGCGGCCGAGGACCGCATCCGCGCGGTCATCAAGCAGAGCGACGGCAAGGTCGACGCGCTGCGCCGCGAGGTCGAGGTCGTGCGCGCCAACGAAAGCGTGCAAAAGGCGCAGGCCGCCGTCGCCGCGAGCCACAACTCGGCTGGCTCGTCGCTCGGTTCGGCGGCCGACAGCCTGAAGCGGATCAAGGAGCAGCAGATGATCCGCGAGGAACGCTTCCGCGCGGCCAACGAGCTGGAGGACATGCGCACGGGCGCGGACCTCGACGCCAAGCTGAAGGACGCCGGCCTGCTCGGCGGGGCGAACTCGGCCGACGACATCCTGGCGCGCCTGTCCGCGCCGCCAGCGGGCGAGCCGCTGCGGCTGGCCGACGAGTCGCGCGACCCGCTCAAGCTCCCGCGCGAATAGTGCAGCGCGTCGCGGTCGCGGAGCGCCCCGATTGGGAGGCGGTCGCCCAGGAGATGGGCTTCACGTTCCACCATGCCGACGGCGCGCGCTACTGGGACGAGCGGGCCTATTACCGCTTCACGCTCGCGGAGGTGGAGGAGGGCGTCGAGGACCCCAGCGCCGAGCTGCACGGTCTGTGCCTGGCGCTGGTCGACGAGGTGGTCGGCAGCCAGGAGCTGATGGACCGGCTCGCCATCCCGCCCGCGATGCGCGACGTGGTGGCGAACGCGTGGCGTGCGCGGGCACCGAGCCTCTATGGCCGGTTCGACCTCAGCTACGGCGGCGCGGACGCGGGACCCGCCAAGCTGCTCGAATACAACGCCGATACGCCGACCAGCATCTTCGAGACCGCTTTGTTCCAGTGGCGCTGGTTGGAGGACATGATCAAGGCCGGGCGGCTGCCCGCCGAGGCCGACCAGTATAACCGGCTGCACGACGCGTTGAAGGAGCGCTTGGCGGCTTTGTTCACGAAAGGCAGCGTGCTCCATTTCGCGGGCGACGCCGCGCACCTGGAGGACCGCCAGACCGTCCGCTATCTGGAAGACGTCGCGCTCCAGGCCGGGCTCGATCCCGAGTTCGTCGCGATCGACCGGATCGGCGTCGACGCGGAGGGCAAGTTCGTCGACGAGGCGGGCGTGCTGATCGCGGCCATGTTCAAGCTGTACCCGTGGGAGGACATGCTCCGCGAGCCGTACGCCCGGCACCTGCCCGGCACGCCCACGCTGTTCTTGGAGCCTGCCTGGAAAGCGGTGCTGTCGAACAAGGGCATGCTGCCGCTGCTATGGGAGCGGCATCGGGACCACCCCAACCTGCTTCCCGCCGCGTTCGCCGACGACATCGCGGGCGTCGCGCAGATCGGCGACCGCCACGTCCGCAAGCCGCTCTTCTCGCGCGAGGGGGCCGACATCGAGCTGGTGGACGGCAAGGCGCGAGAGACAGGGCCGCCCGGCGGCTACGGCGAAGAGGGCTCGATCGTTCAGGCACTCCACCCCCTCCCCGTCTTCGACGGCCGCCACGCGGTGGTCGGATCGTGGATGGTCGGCGACGAGCCCGTCGCGCTGTCGATCCGCGAGGACGACGGCCCCATCACGCGCGACCTGGCGCGCTACTTGCCCCACGCGATCGAATAGGCGCGCTCAGCCGACCCGATCCGCGACCAACCGCGCCACCACGCCCGGGTCGGCCAACGTCGATATGTCGCCCAGGTTCGACGTGTCGCCTTCCGCGATCTTGCGCAGGATGCGGCGCATGATCTTGCCCGACCGCGTCTTGGGCAGCGCGGGCGCGAACTGGATCGCGTCGGGCGACGCGATCGGCCCGATCTCGCGCCGGACCCACTGCCGGAGCTCCGCGCGCAAATCGTCCGACCCGGCCTCGCCGACGTTGAGGGTCACATAGGCGTAGATGCCCTGCCCTTTCACCGCGTGCGGCATCCCGACGACGGCCGCCTCGGCGACCTTGGGATGCGCGACCAGCGCGGACTCGACCTCGACGGTGCCCATCCGGTGACCCGACACGTTGATCACGTCGTCCACCCGCCCGGTGATCCAGTGATAGCCGTCGGCGTCGCGGCGGCAGCCGTCGCCGGTGAAGTACCGGCCGGGGTATGTGGAGAAGTAGGTCTGGAAGAACCGGTCATGATCGCCCCACAGGGTGCGCGCCTGGCCGGGCCAGCTGGCCGCCAGGCACAGATTGCCTTCGGCGGCTCCATGCAGCTCGCCGCCCTCGGCATCGACGAGCACCGGCAGCACGCCCGGCAACGGCTCCGTCGCGGAGCCCGGCTTCAGGTCGGTCGCACCGGGCAACGGCGAGATCAGGATGCCGCCCGTCTCCGTCTGCCACCAGGTGTCGACGACCGGGCACCGCCGCTCGCCCACGACTCGGTGGTACCATTCCCATGCCTCCGGATTGATCGGCTCGCCAACCGATCCCAGCAGCCGAAGCGACGCGCGCGAGCTGGCGGTCACCCACCCGTCGCCTTCGCGCATCAATGCGCGGATCGCGGTGGGGGCGGTGTAGAGGACGGCGACCCCGAGCTCGTCGACCGTGCGCCACAGCCGCCCGTGATCGGGATAATTGGGTACGCCGTCGAACATCACGGTGGTCGCCCCGTTGGCGAGCGGGCCGTAGACGACGTAGCTGTGGCCCGTGACCCAGCCGACATCGGCGGTGCACCAGAACACCTCGCCCTCCCGGTGGTCGAACACGTCGCGAAAGGTGCTCGCCGTCCAGACACCGTAGCCGCCGGTGGTGTGCAGCACGCCCTTGGGGCTCCCCGTCGATCCGGAAGTGTAGAGGATGAACAGCGGGTCCTCCGCCCCCATCGCCTCGGGCGCGCAGTCGGGCGAGGCGGACCCGACCAGCTCGTGATACCATCTGTCGCGGCCGGGCTTCATCGCCGCATCGCCCGTGCGGCGCACCACGACCACCGTGTCGACGCTGGGACAGCGGATCAGCGCCTCGTCGACATTGGCCTTCAGCGGGACGCTCTTGCCGCCCCGCCGCCCTTCGTCGGCCGTGATCACCAGCCGAGAGTCGCAGTCCCGTATCCGCCCCGCCAACGCTTCGGGCGAGAAGCCGCCGAACACCACCGAATGGATCGCGCCCACCCTGGCGCAGGCGAGCATCGCCACCGCCGCCTCGACGATCATCGGGAGGTAGATCGTGACCCGGTCGCCCCGGCGCACGCCCTGACCCTTCAGGACGTTGGCGAAACGGCACACTTCCGCGTGAAGCTCGCGATAGGTGACGCGGCGCATGTCGCCCGGCTCGTCGCCGACCCAGATTACAGCCACCTGGTCGCCGCGCGTCGCGAGGTGCCGGTCGAGGCATTCGTGCGACAGGTTGAGCTCGCCGTCGGCGTACCAGCGGATGCGGAAGTCGGCCTCGGCGAACGACGCATCCCCGGCCTGCGTGGGACAACGCATCCAGTCGAGGCAGCGGGCCTGCTCCAGCCAGTATCCTTGCGGGTCCGCGACCGCCTCGGCGCAGCGCCGGTCGTAATCGGCGCGCGTCACCCTGGCCCCGTCCGCCGCCCTGCCGACGGGATACAGCTGTTCGGTCATACGCCTCTCGATCCAGTTCGCGTCGCCGACCTTATGCGCCTGGAGGCGGGCGGCTGTATACTCACCCCGTCCGCAGCCGCAGCCCCAGCCAGATCGTGCGCGGGGTCGCGCGCTCGACCAGGTCCGCGCCCGTGATCCCGGCCTCCACGCGCTCGTTCAGCAGGTTCTCCGCGCGCGCCTCCACCGCCAGCGTGCGCGTGAGCGGCAGGCTGGCATACCCGTCCAGCGTCGTCGCGGGCGCCAGCCGCCGGGTGTTCGCGTCGTCCTCGAACTGCCCGGCCGCGCGGCGAAGCGTCGCCGACGCGGTCGCGCCACCCTCGCGCCAGCCGATCGTCCCGCTCGCCAGATCGCGCGGCGTCTGCGCGGGACGCAGCCGGTCCAGCGCCGCCGCGGCCCCCGACGCATCGACGCGCGGATCGACGCGGCTCCATGACGCGCGCGCGAAGACCGGCCCGAGCGCGGCGGAAGCGTCCACCTCCAGCCCGGTCGAGGTGATCGCGTCCAGGTTGCGCCGGACGCGGAACACGCCGCCCGCTGCCACGAAGCCGACTCCAGGGAAGGTGCCCGGCCCCGCCCCCGCGGTGACATTGGCGATCGCGCCCTCCAGCCGGTTGTGGAACAGCGTCGCCGACAGCGTCACCGCGCGCATCGGCGTGAGCGTGAAGCCCGCCTCGACCCCGTCCAGCCGTTCGGGCGAGAGCTCGGCGTTCGCGGCGACCGCGTCGGGTCCCACGCGGAACGGGCGGTACAGCTCGTTCAGCGTCGGCAACCGCCAGCCGCGATAGGCCGACGCGCGCAGCGTCACCGCTTCCGTCGCGCGCCACGCCGCCCCCGCCCGCCCGGTCGCCTCCGTGCCTGTGCGCTCCCGAAAACGTTGATGCACGAGCACCGCGCCGGTCGCGATCGTCCGCTCGCCCAGCGACCCGTCCGCTATCCGCCAGCGATCGACGCGTCCGCCCAGCGTCAGCACGACGCGGCCGATCCGGGTGCCGCCGTCCGCGAACAGGCCGACCGTGCGGTTCTCCCCGCCTGCCAGCCTGCGCCGGGTCGGAGCCGCGTTCACGAAGGTGAAGTTCTCCTGGGTACGCCCTTCCACGGTGCGCAGGTCGCCGCCCAGGCGTAGGTCGATCTCTTCGCCCACCGGCGGCCGCAGCTCCAGCCGGGCGCCCAGGCCCGTCGCGGGCGTGTTATACTGGTCGAGCGTTTGGGTGACGGTCGTGCGCGCGGCGTCCACTGCGGCGAAGCTCGACGCGAAGCTGCGGGTCTGGAGGTAGGCCAGCGCCGACCAGCCCCACCGCCCGCGCCCGACCAGCCGCAGGCTGGCGTCCGCGCCTTCGCTCCGGTTCGACGTGTAGGCGGTTCCGCGCTCGCGCCGGTCGACGAAGGTGGAAACGTTCGCCTGGAGCTCGGTCGCGGGGGCCACCTCCACCACGCCGCGCACCGCCGCCGACGCCTGCTCGTACGGCGCGGGCCGGTCGACCGGCCCGCGCCGCTCGGCCACGATCGGCGTGAATCCGTCGCCGCGCGCGTACGCGCCCGACACCGTCGCGAACCCCCGCCTCCGCTCGAGCGTCGCGGCGGCTTGAGTGTCGACCGAGCCGCGGCTGCCATAGGATCCTGCCGCCTCGAAGGCGCCCAGCTGGGCGGGCGTGGCGCTTTCCAGCTCGATCGTGCCCGCCAGCGCGCCCGCGCCGAGATGGCCGCTGCCCCCGCCGCGCGTCACGCGCACGTCGCCCAGCCGCCCGGTCGCGTAGGCGGGAAACGCCACCCACCCGCCGAACGGGTCCGCCTGCGGCACACCGTCCAGGAGCAGCAGCGCGCGACTGGATGCGTTGCCGCCGATCCCGCGCAAGCTGATCCCCTGGCTCGTCGGGTTGGCGCTGCGCGAGTCCGATCGGCGGAACTGCTGCAGTCCGGCCACATCGGCCAGTACGCTTTCCAACCTGTTGGCGGCGTTCTGTTCGATCCGCGCGCGGTCGATCGTCACGATGTCGAACGCCTCGTCGCCCATCCGCCCGGCGAGCCCGCGGCCGGTCACGACGACGTCCGGCGTCACCTCCTGCGCCCAGGCGGGCGCGGCGACCGGGAGCAGAAGGGCGAGCAGGGCGATACGCGTCACCCGCGGCCCCATTCCATAGCGCGGCGGCGAAAACCAGCGTGACGGTCGAGACCGCGCCGACCGCATGGACGTTCGGGGTGCGCCTGGAACGGGACACACGCGGCCGCATGGCCGAAGCCGACCAGCCCCTGCCCGACGGACCGGGACGCGCCCGGACGCTCGTCGAGCTCGCGCGGCTGGCGGGCAAGGCCGTCGTCGCCGCCCCGACGATGGTGCGCATCGAGCCGCTGGCGACCGGGTACGCTTTCCGCATCAACCAGATGGCCAGCTGTCTCCGGACGCGCCGCGCGGGCGTGATCGGCGTCGTCGCGCCGCTGGACCACGATCGCCGCCAGCACCTGTCCGACCGGTTCCTCATGACCATGATCGGCCATTTGGCCGACGCGTTGACGAAGACTGGGTACGAGCTGACGCTGGCGCGCGTGATCCCGGACGCGCCCGACTGGCTGGAGCGGATCGTCGATGGGGGCATGCTCGACGGCGTGCCGCTGCTCGGCCAGTCGGACCAACTGCCCGCGATCGAGCGCGTGGCGGCGCGCTACCGCCCGCTCGTCGCCTGGCGCGGGCACGCCGGGACTCAAGCGCATTGCTCGGTCGGGACCGACAACCTGCTGGGCGGTCGGATGGCGGGCGAGCACCTGCTGGCGGCCGGCGCGCGGCGGATCACGTTCCTGGGCGACGTGCGTACGCCCGGGATACGCCAACGGTTCGAGGGGCTCGCCGCCGCGCTGGCCGACCGCGGCCGCCCCGCGCCGCTGCTGGAAACGCACTTGGCGGCCGAAACCATGGGGGGCGAGATCGCGGCGCATCTGGCGCGGCACGGCGACGCGGGCGACGGGGTGTTCGCCGCCTCGGACGTGATCGCCATGATGACGCTGCGCGCGCTCGCGGACCGGGGCGTGCCCGTGCCCGGCGGCATGCAGGTCGTCGGCTATGACGACCTGCCGATCGCCGTCCAGACGGTGCCCAGGATCAGCACGGTAGGACTTCGCGGGCGCCGCCGAGGCGATGGTGGAACGGCTGTTCGCGCGCATGGCGGGCGACGAACCGGGATCGCTCCGGCTGCCGCCCGAGCTCGTCGTCCGCGACTCCGCGTGCGCCTGACGCGCGGCCGGGCGGGTCAGCGGCGGTCGGGTACTAGCCCGCGAAAGCAGGTCGCGCCCCCCGGGTCCGGCATCAGCGTCAGCTCGCCGCCGTGCCCGCGGAAGATCTGCCGCGCGAGCGTCAGCCCGACGCCCGTTCCCTCCGGCTTGGTGGTGAAAAAGGGCGCGAACACCGCCTGGGCGTCTCCCGGCGCGACCCCGACGCCGTGATCGACGACCTCGAACGCGACCGCGCCCACGCCCGCGTCGATCCGGAGCTCGACGCGGGGCGAGCCGCCTTCCGCGACCGCCTCCGCCGCGTTCTGGAGCAGCGCCCACAACGCCGCGCTCAGCTGGTCCGGATCGCCGCGCAAATGCGGCGGGGCGTCGGCGTCGTGGACGAGGAGCGGGACCGAGGGCCGGCGCGCCGCGAACAGGCGTCGGAGGTCGGCGACGAGCGGGCCGGTCTCGATCAGCCGCACCGTCGGGGCAGGCAGCCGGGCGAGCCCGCGGTACCTCTCGCCGAAGCGGCGCAGCCCCGTGGCCCGCCTGGCGACCGTCTTCACCGCGTCGCGGATCGCCGGCAGGGCCGGGTCTGGGTCGTCGAGCATGTCCGCCGCGGTCTGCGCCAGCGACGCGATCGGGGTCAGCGTACCCACGATCTCGTGGGACAACACCTCCATCATCTCGCGCAGCGCGCCCGCTTCGGCCACCTTCAGCTCCGCGCCGATATCGATCAGCGCGCCGATGCGGGTCGGCTCCCCGCCCGTCCACAGATCGCCCGTCGCGAGCGCGAAGGGACGCGGGCCGCTGTCGCCGGGCAGCTCGACGGTGGTGGTCCGGCCGGGCGGCGTGCGGGTCAGCGCGTCGACCAGCGGCGGCAGAGGATCGGATATCAAATCCTCCGCCGACAGCAGCCGCCGCGCGGCGCGATTGACGACGCGGAGCCGTCCCTTGTCGTCCAGCGCGACGAGCGGCGCGGGCGACAGGTCGAGATAGGCGGTGAGCCGCCGCAGCTCCGCCTCGCCGGCCGCCGGGACGGGCGCGGAGACCGGCGCGGTCACGGACGGCGGCGTCGCGGAAAGGACGACCAGCGCGGCCGTCCACAGCGCGACGAGCGCCGCCAGCACCGTGGTGGCGTACAGCCCTCCCGTCCAGGCGAGCGCGGCCGCCGCGCCGACGATGGGGAGCAGCGCGGCGCGCACGCCCGTCTCAACGCGCTCAGAGACCATGGCGCGCCATGCGGCGATAGAGCGCGGCGCGCGTCAGCCCGAGTTCGTCGGCCGCGCGGCTGACATTGTAGGCGTGGCGCTTCAGCGCCGCGGCGACCAGCGCCGCCTCGCTCCGGGCCAGGCTCAGGTCGGGCGCGAGCGCGCGGGGGACGCCCGGCTCGGGCGGGGTCGCCAGAATGAAATCGCCCAGCCCGTATGCGTCGCCTCCGCCCAGCAGCACCGCGCGCTCGGTCGCTTGGGCGAGACCGCGAACGTTATCGGGCCAAACGTCGGCTGCGATCGCGCGCTCGGCCTCCGGCTCGAGCGGCTTGTTCGGCCTGCCGTGCCGCCCGGCGAACAGCGCAAGGAAATGGCGGGCGAGCAGGAGCACGTCCTCGCCGCGCTCGCAAAGCGGCGCGAGGTCGAGCTCGATCGTATTGAGGCGGTAGAGCAGGTCCGCGTCGAGCGCGCCCTGCAGCCCGGCGCGGTCGAGGCGGCTGGTCGCGATCACGCGTACGCCGTCCAGCCGGCGGGCCAGGTCGGACTGGCTCGCGCGGGGGACCCGGTCGACCTGCTCGATCAGCAGCGTTCCCCCGGCCGCCTCGGCGACGCGGTCGGCGAACGCGCCGGCGTCCGGGTCCAACGTAACCAGCGGACGGTCGGCGCGGAGCGACCCCTGATGCGTCAGACGCGCGACCAGCGACTTGCCCGCGCCCGCGGGTCCCCGGACCAGGATCGGCGCGTCCGTCGGCGCGACGCGGGCGACCAGGTCGCGTGCGTGGGCGATCATGGTGCTCTCGCCGAGCAGGATCCGGTCGCCACCCGGCAGGACGGGCGCGGCGTCCAGCCGGGCGCGGCGCAGCGCCACCGCGCGTTCGACGCTCACCAGCAGGCGTTCGTTGCTCCAGGGCTTGATCACGAAGTCGGTCGCGCCGCGACGCATCGCCTCCACCGCGACGGCGATGCCGCTATGGCCGGTGACGACGACGATCGCGGCGTGGGCGTCGGCGGCGAGCAGCCGGTCGAGCAGCGTGAACCCCTCCTCGCCCGTGGTCCGGCCGCGCGCGAAATTGAGGTCGAGCAGGACAGCGTCGGCGGGCCGGTCCGCCAGTGCGACCCAGGCCGCGGCGGGGTCGGCCGCCGCGGCGACGGTCATGCCGCGCCGCTCCAGCAACAGCCGCGCCGCCTTGGCGATGTCGGGGTCGTCGTCGACCACCAGGATGCGCGGGCGGATGCGAGGTGATTCGGTTGACATGGGCGTGCGAGTGTCCGGAAACGGACAGTGAGTACACGCCGCGTCCGACTGTTGGCCAGAGCCGGGTGAAATGTCGTTCTGGCGCAGGTACTTAGGTCCCCGAACGCCGGTCGGGGTACACTGCGCGGCATGACGCAGATGCCTTCAGCCGCGAACGGCGCGGCGATGGATCGCCGGATCGCGCGCCCGCAGGCCAAGCGGCGGCGGCTGGTCCTGCGCGTCGCGGTCGGCTTCGCGCTGGTCGCGGTCGGAGTCCTGCTATGGCTGTGGATGCCCGGTAGCGGGACGCTGGCGGTGGACGCCGCCGCGATCCGCGGCGACCTGGTGAGGCGCGCGGCCTTTCGCGACTACGTGCCGCTCCGCGCCGAAGTCGCTCCGCTGCGCACCGTCATCCTCACCGCCGTCTCGGGCGGGCAGGTCGCCGAGCTCATGGCAAGCGACGGCGCGGCGGTCGTGGCGGGAACGCCCCTCGCCCGTCTCGCCAACCCCTCGCTCGAACTCGAGGTTGCCAGCCGCTCCGCCGACATCGCCGGGCAGCTGAGCGCGATCAGCGCGCAGCGTCTGTCGGTGCAGCGCACGCGGGCCGACGGCGCGCGCGACGTCGCCGACGCGCGCAACGCGCTGTCCAAGGCGGAGACGCTGTTCCGGCAGAAGCGGACGCTGTTCGAGAAAGGCATCGTCACGCGCGCCGCGATCGACCCGCTCGGCGAAGAGGTCGCCTATCAGCGCGCCCGCATGGCCGCGCTCGGTCGAAGCGCCGGCGAGGCGGGCGCGGTGCTAGCCGACCAGACCGCCGGGATCGCGGCGACCGAGCGCAGCTTGCGCGAAAGCCTGGCGATGATCCGCGCGAGCCTGTCCGCGC
>CAXTFF010000063.1:0-10135 GCA_964243325.1 uncultured Sphingomonas sp. | reverse complement strand
CCTTGATCAGCCACGATGCGCCGCCGGCGAAGCCGATCCGCCAGCCGGTCATCGCGTACGCCTTGGAGCAGCCGTTGACCGTCAGCGTGCGGTCGTAGAGCTCGGGGCAGGCCTGCGCGATCGTGGCGAACGCGAACCCGTCATAGACGACGTGCTCGTACATGTCGTCCGCCATCACCCACACATGCGGATGCCGGGCGAGCACGTCGCCGAGCGCGCGCAGCTCGGTCGCCGTGTAGGCCGCGCCGGTCGGGTTGGAAGGGGAGTTGAGGATCACCCACTTGGTCCGGGGCGTGATCGCGGCGTCCAGCGCCTCGGGCGAGAGCTTATAGCCCTGCTCGGGCCCGGCGGCGACGGTCACGGGCAGGCCGCCCGCGAACTGCACGATGTCGGGGTAGCTGACCCAGTAAGGCGCGGGGATGACCACCTCGTCGCCGAGCTCGACGGTGGCGACGATCGCGTTGAACAAGGTCTGCTTGCCGCCGACATTCACCGTCACCTGATCGGGCGCGTAGGTCAGGCCGTTGTCGCGCCTGAACTTGGCGACGATCGCCGCCTTCAGCTCGGGCGTGCCGTCGACGTCGGTGTACTTCGTCCGGCCCGCCCGGATCGCCGCGATCGCCGCTTCCTTCACGAAGTCGGGCGTATCGAAATCGGGCTCGCCCGCGCCCAGGCCGATCACGTCGACGCCTTGCCGTTTCAGTTCGCCGACGCGCGCGGAGACGGCGAGCGTCGGCGACGGACTGATGCGGGCGAGCGCGGAGGAGGGCTGCATGGGACGGGGGCTTTCGAGAGGACGACCGGTCATACGGGCGGCCCCGCCCCGACCGCAACCGCCGGCATGAGGCCGCGCAACGCGTTGCCGACGAAGAAGCCGTCGCGCAGGTCGGCGGCGGTCACGTCCGCTTCCACCGCGCGCCCTTCGTCGAGGAGCGACCCGCGCAACACGCCCGGCAGCAGCCCGCGACCGAGCGGCGGCGTCAGGAGCCGGTCGCCCCGAGGCACGAACAACGAAGTGAAGCTGCCCTCGGTCAAACGGCCGTCCGCGTCCTCGAACACCACCTCGAACCCGCCCGCCCTCCGGCGCGCGCGGTCGTAGAAGGCGCGGTCGGTCGTCTTGTGGCGCAGGCGGAAGTCGTGCGCGTCGACCGGGAGCGGCACGACCGACACCGCGACGGGCCCGGGCGGCGGGAGCGGCGCGGGGCCAGTCTCGACCGACACCGCGCCGCCGGCGGCGAGCAGCAGCCGCACGCGCGAAGCCCCGCGCAGGCGGAAGGTCGCGGCCTGCAGCTCGTTGCGCGCGCCGTGGCGGTCGAAGGCGAAGCCGAACAGCTCGGCGCTCCGCCCCATCCGCTCCATGTGGCGCTCGAGCAGGGCGATCCCCTCCTCAGGGTCGAACGCCATGGTCTCGATCAGGTCGAACCGGCGACGGCCCGCCGCGAGGAACGCCGCCTTGGCGACGCATTCGTCCCACTCCGCTCCGACGGCCGAGTCAGCCACCAGGCCGGAACCAAGGCCCATGAGCGCAGGCGAAGCGCCGCCCTCGATAGCCAGCGTGCGGATGGCGACGTTGAACGCCGCATCGCCGCTCGCGTCGATGCGGCCGATCGAGCCGGTATAGCTCCCGCGCGGCGGCCCCGTCTCGATCGCGTGGAGCGCCTGCTGGGCGCGGACCTTGGGCGCGCCGATGATCGAGCCGCAGGGAAAGGCGGCCGCCAGCACGTCGACCGCGCCCAGCCCGGGCGCGAGCTCGGCGGTGACGGCCGAAACCATCTGGTGGATCGTGGGATAGGTCTCGACCGCGAACAACTCGGGCGCGGCGACGCTGCCGGGGACGGCGACGCGCGACAGGTCGTTGCGCAGGAGGTCGACGATCATGAGGTTCTCGGCGCGCTGCTTGGGATCGGCGGCGAGCGCCCGGACGGCGGCCGCGTCGGCGGCGGGCGTCGCGCCGCGGCGCGCGGTGCCCTTCATCGGGCGCGAAGCGAGGCGGCGGCCGTCGAGCGAGAAGAACAGCTCGGGCGAAAAGGACAGGAGCGTGCGCTCGCCCGTCGAAACGACCCCGCCCCAGCCCGCGCCCGCGCTGGGCCGGAGCGCGGCGTAGAGCGCCAGCGGATCGCCCGCGAACGGGACCTCGGCGCGGAAGCTGAGGTTCGCCTGATACAGGTCGCCCGCCGCGATCAGGTCCCGGACCGCGGCGAACGCGTCGGCGTAGGCGCCCTCGTCGATGCAGGGCCGGGGCTCGCCGACCCACGTGCCCGCCGGATCGGGAAGGCGCGCGGCGACGTCCACTTCCTCCCAGCCGTCGAACAGGCCGAACCACAGCAGCGGCGCAGGCTCCGCGGGACGCGGCAGCGACGGCTCGAACGCCGCGCCGGCCTCGTAGGCGAGGTAGCCGGCGGCATGGAGCGCCTGCGCGGCGCCGGCGCGGACGGCCTCCAGCGCGGGCGCGACCTGTTCGAGCGTACGCGCCTCGATCACCCGGACGGGCGCGCGGTACAGGCGCGCCGCCGCGCCGCCGGGGCGGGCGTCGTCGAGCAGCACGTAAGGGACGGAACGGCCGAGCATCGCGGGAGAGATGCGCGACGGGGCGGTCCGACCGCAAGCGATGATTGCCGCCTCGGGCTCACCGACCTATTCCGGCCGCATGAGCAATCCTCCCCTACGCGCGCAGATCGTTCCCGTGACGCCGATCCAGCAGAACTGCACGCTCGTCTGGTGCACCGCGACGCTGCGGGCGGCGGTGGTCGATCCGGGCGGCGACCTGCCCAAGATCAGGCGCGCGATCGAACAGGCGGGGGTCACGGTCGAGAAGATCCTCCTGACCCACGGCCATATCGACCATGCGGGCGAGGCCAAGCCGCTGGCCGACGAGCTGGGCGTCCCCATAGAGGGATCGAACGAGGCCGACCGCTTCTGGCTGGCGCGGCTGGACGAGGACGGGCGCAACTGGGGCATCCGCGGCGTGCCGTTCGAGCCCGACCGGTGGCTGGTCGACGGCGACACGGTCACCGTCGGCGATCTCCGCTTCGACGTGTACGAGACGCCCGGGCACACGGCGGGGCACGTGGTGTTCCACCACCCGCCCTCGCGCTTCGCGCTGGTCGGCGACGTGCTGTTCCAGGGATCGGTCGGGCGCACCGACCTGCCCCAAGGCGATCATCCGCAGCTGATCCGGTCGATCACGGAGAAGCTCTGGCCGCTCGGCAACGAGACCGCGTTCATCCCGGGGCACGGGGCGCCCAGCACCTTCGGGCACGAGCGCGAGCACAACATGTTCGTGAGCGACCGCGCGCTGGCGGCCTAGCGGCGCGCCGGCTGTAGGCGAAGGTGCCGCGACTTCACAGGTCGACCGAACGCGGCCGAACCTGAACAAGTTGAGGGAAGTTGAGGCGTACGCGCGGGTTCGGCGTCAGGCGAAAGTTCACTAAGTTCACGCCAACGCGCTTGTCTCGCGTGGTCGCGAGCCGGTGGACGGCGCGGCCGACCCTCCGGTGCTAACGGGTCGGGGCTGACGATGAGACAGAGCGGATCAGGACGCTAGCGGGGCTTGAGCTTGTAGGACAGGGACGATTTAATCCTGTCGGAGATATCTACGGGTAACTTGGCGGCCAAACGGCATTTCACTCACACCAACATCGGCCGGAACCTCGCTCAAGCTTCCATTGAAATCATTGATCCAGGGAAGCCTACGCTCAATGGACTGCGTTATCTGCTGACGCGTCACTTCAAAGGAAACGCCTTGTGGGACTGGTTGCGGCTTGAAATGCGACCCTAACTTATCAGGGTCGACTTGCTCCACCGAACTTGGCCGAAGAGGGTCTCCGAAACGTGCGAATGTCGGGTAGTATTCCTTCGGCAGCTCGATTTTGCGACCAAGCTGGCTGCGCTGACTAAGCGTCTTGGCGGCCTCGACCGACTCTCGACCCAGCACGCCGGGAAAGAAAGTCCTGATCACTCTGCTCTTGATGCCGCCCCACGCCTTCACGTCTTCGAGCAGCGTGAACGGCGTCCCGCCCGGCAGATCGACCGCCACGGCCTCGCCGAGCAGGCGCGAGCTCACGCCGGAGCTGTCGCCGACCGCCATGCCCTGCGAGAGGCTCATCTCCATGACGCTCGATCCGGACCGCAGGCCCCGGGCATATCGACCTCGACGGTGACGCGGAAGCGGAAGCTGTGGACCGGGCGGAACAGGCAGCCGCCAAGCGCCAGCGCGGCGACGCCCGTCGCCAGCCCCGAGAGCGCGTGGCGGCGCGTGATCGGGGGCATCGTCGTCAGCCCCGCGCGGTGGTGGCGTCCACGTCCTTGACGGCGGGCGAGTAAGCCCCGCTGAGCGGCACGGAGATCGCCCAGAGCGCCAGCAGGAGCTGGAGCAGCAGCGTCATGCCGGTGCCGACGCCGCGCCCCGCCTTGCCCTCGTCCATCCCCAGCCCGTGCGCGACCCGCGCGACGAGGAACAGCGCGGCCGCGGTCCAAAGCCAGACGGACGTTCCGGCCGCGAATTCGAGCAACAGCACGAGCACCAGCGTGATCGGCGCGTTCTCGGCGAAGTTGGCGTGCGCGCGCATCCGGCGCAGCACCCGGTCGCTGCCGCCGTCGCCCAGCCCGACCTTTTCGGAGCGTCGGACCTGGCCGACGCGAAAGGACAGCCAGACGTTGAGGAGCGCGAGCGCGCCGGCGAGGACGAGCGTAATCGGCAGCGTGGTCGTGAACATGCGGCGGGTTCCTCTGGGCGTCGCGCGGTCCTGCCACTCCCCCCGCGCGCTTGCAACGGCGCGTCGGATCGCTATAGCGCCACGCTTCGCGACGCGTCCGGTCCCGGGGTCCATAGGCTTCGGGCGCCGCCGGACGTGCCATCGTTCCGACCAGCTAAGGTGCCGAAATGGCCGTCCCCAAGAGAAAAACATCGCCCTCCAAGCGCGGCATGCGCCGCGGCCACGACTCGCTGACGATCGCGTCGTTCGGGGAGTGCCCGAATTGCGGCGAGCTCAAGCGTCCGCACATGCTGTGCAATTCGTGCGGGCATTATAACGGCCGCGAGATCGTTTCGGTCGAGGCGTAAGCCTCACCAGACCGGGAGGATAGACGGGGCATGCCCGACAGCGACTGGATCGCGGTCGACGCGATGGGCGGCGATGACGGGCTCCGGGTGATGCTGGCGGGTGTCGCGCGCGCGTACCGGTCGGCCGAGGGCATACGCTTCCTGCTGGTGGGCGACGAGGCGCGGATCGGGCAGGGGTTGGACGCGCACCCCGGCCTGCGCGCGGCGTCGGAGATCGTCCACGCGCCCGAGACCGTCTCGCCGTCGGAAAAGCCCGGCGTCGCGATGCGCCGGGCCAAGAAGACGTCGATGGGCGTCGCGATCGACCTGGTGAAGCGCGGGCGCGCGGCGGCCGCCGTGTCGTCGGGCAACACCGGCGCGATGATGGCGACGGCCAAGCTGTCTTTGCGCATGATGCCCGGCATCGACCGGCCTGCGCTCGCCGCGCCGCTTCCCACGCTTGGCGACAACGACGTGGTCATGCTCGATCTGGGCGCGAACGCCGAATGCGACGCGCGCAACCTGGTGCAGTTCGCGGTCATGGGCGCGGCTTTCGCGCGCACCGTGCTCGATCTCGACAGCCCTCGCGTGGCGCTGCTCAATATCGGCAGCGAGGACCAAAAGGGCACCGATACGATCCGCGAGGCCGCCGCGCTGCTCAAGGAGGCGGGGCACCTGCCGATGCGCTTCGACGGCTTCATCGAAGGCGACCGGCTGAGCCGCGGCGAGGTCGACGTGATCGTGTGCGACGGGTTCTCGGGCAACATCGCGCTCAAGACCGCCGAGGGCACCGCGCGCTTCGTGGCGGACCTGCTCAAGCGCGCCTTCCGGTCGTCGGTGCGCTCCAAGGTCGGCTTCCTGATCTCGCGGCCCGCGACCGAGCTGCTGCGCGACCATCTCGACCCCAACAAGCATAACGGCGCGGTCTTCCTGGGATTGAACGGCATCGTCGTGAAAAGCCACGGCGGCGCGAACGAGCTGGGCGTCGCCACCGCGATCGGCAACGCGGTGAAGATGGTGCGCCACGACCTGACGCGCCGGATCGCCGAGGATCTGGGCCGGTTCGAGGCGGCCGGGGAAGCGGTGGGCGCGGCGTGATCCGATCGGTCGTCACGGGAACGGGGTCGGCGCTGCCCGTCCGCCGCGTCTCCAATGCGGAGCTGGCGGAGACGGTGGACACGACCGACGAGTGGATCGTCGAGCGCACCGGCATCCGCTTCCGCCACATCGCGGGCGACGGCGAGACCACCGCCTCGCTCGCCACCGACGCCGCGCGCCGCGCCCTGGAGGCGGCGGGGCTGGAGCCGTCCGACATCGACCTGATCGTGCTGGCGACCGCGACCCCCGACCAGACCTTCCCGGCGAGCGCCACCATCGTCCAGGCGCGCTTGGGCATTCTCGATTGCGTCGCGTTCGATGTCGGCGCGGTGTGCTCGGGCTTCCTCTACGCGGTGCAGGTGGCGGACTCGATGCTGCGCGCGGGGGCGCACACACGCGCGCTGGTGATCGGCGCGGAGACGTTCAGCCGCATCCTCGATTGGGAGGACCGGGGAACCTGCGTCCTGTTCGGCGACGGCGCCGGGGCGATCGTGATGGAGGCTCGCGAGGACGCCGGGGATCGCGGGGTGCTGGCGGTCAAGCTCCATGCCGACGGGCGCTATAACGAGCTGCTGTATGTCGATGGCGGCCCGTCTACGACGGGCACCGTCGGCAAGCTCAGGATGAAGGGGCGCGAGGTGTTCCGCCATGCCGTCAACAACCTGTCGGCGGTGATGACCGAGTCGCTGACGCTTGCGGGACTCGACGCCGCGCAGGTGGACTGGGTCGTGCCGCACCAGGCCAACGCGCGCATCCTGGACGCGACCGCGAGGAAGCTCGGGCTCGACCCCGCCAAGGTGGTGGTGACGGTCGACCAGCATGCGAACACCTCGGCGGCGTCGGTGCCGCTCGCGCTCGACCAGGCGGTGCGCGACGGGCGGATCAGGCCCGGGCATCTCGTCGTGCTGGAGGCCATGGGCGGCGGGTTCACCTGGGGGGCGGCGGTGGTGCGGTTCTGACCCGCACCGATCCGGGTGTGGGAGGTTCCGCCGCCAACCCCTTCCGATCGCGCGCGATGACGTATAACAACCCAGCGTAACGGGGGAGTGAGATCGTGGACCAGACAGGGACGTTGACGCGGGCCGATTTGGCGGAGGCGCTGCACAAGGAGATCGGGCTGAGCCGCGCCGACTCCGCGCAGATCGTCGAACAGATCCTGAAGGAGATGTGCGAGTCGCTGTCCAAGGGCGAGAACGTCAAGATTTCGGGCTTCGGCACCTTCGTGCTGCGCGACAAGGGCGAGCGCGTCGGGCGCAACCCGAAGACGGGCGTCGAGGTGCCGATCGCGCCCAGGCGGGTGCTGACCTTCCGGGCGAGCCAGATGATGCGCGAGCGCATCGTCGCCTCGACGTGACCGGTTCGGGAGCCTGACCGTGGCGGGATCGCCCCCCAAGGCGGCGGGCGCGTTCCGCACGATCGGCGAGGTCGCGGCCGATCTCGGCGTCGCGCAGCATGTGCTCCGTTATTGGGAGACGCGCTTTCCGCAGCTCCGCCCGCTCCAACGCGCGGGCAACCGGCGTTACTACCGGCCCGAGGACGTGGCGCTCGTGCGCCGGATCGACGGGCTGCTCAACCGTGAGGGTTACACCGTCAAGGGCGTCCAGCAGCTGCTGGCGCGAGAGGATGGCAGTCCTGTCGAGGTTCCGACCCCGGTGCCCGCCCATGGGGCGGTGTCGCCCGATCTTCTCGCAATGCTGCGCGCGATCCGCAGCGGCTTAAGCGAGGCGTTGCTGGAGGACGGGCGTTAGGTCGCCAGCCCCCGCCTGAGGAATGCGGCCACGATGTCGGCGATGTCGCCAGGATCGCGGTCCTCGTTCCAAACGGCGAAGCGCAACCCCAGGAACACGTTCATGCCCATGATCGCCCAGGCATGGACCTCGCCCGCATCGGCGCGGAAGTCGCCACGCTCGACGCCCGCGGCCAGCCGCCCGGCGATGCGGTCGGCGGTGCTCTGATAGTGAAGCCGAAACGAGTCGGGATCGACGAACTCCGCCTCGTCGATGATGCGGTAGATCTCCTTGTGCGCGCGCACGAAGCGCAGGAACGCCTCCAGCCCCGCGCGCTCGGCGGCGACGCCGCCGGGGGCGGCGCGGACGGCCGGGCCGACCTGCTCGCGGACCTGATCCGACAGGTCGCGCACCAGGGCGCGGAACACCGCGTCTTTGGAGTCGAAATAGGTGTAGAAGCTGCCCAGCGCGACGCCCGCGCGCCGGGTGATGCCGCTGATCGACGCGTCGTGGAACCCGCGCTCGCCGAACTCGGCCGCAGCCGCGTCGAGGATCGCGCGACGGGTGCGCCGCCCGCGTTCGGTGCGCGGCTCCTTATCGGCGTCGCCCGTCCCCGGCCCTGCAAGCTCGGTCATCACCCTTCCCGACACTAGAGTTGAAACCTGGTTCATCTTTCAGTATAGCGTAATCCATAGGCGTACAAGCCGGGCCAACCGAGCCGCGCCAGCTGAAAGGGGAGGAACTGATGACGGTTTCCACGCGCGCATTCCTGGTCGCCGGAGTCGCGGCCGCGGCGCTGTTCGCGAGCCCGGCGCTCGCGCAAACCTCCGTTCCCGGCGACGCGAACCCTGCCTCCGAACCGACGCAGGCGCAGTCGGACGGCAATGTCGCGACCGAGCCGGGCGCGGCGGGCGAGCGCAACATCGGCGACATCGTCGTCACCGCCCGCCGGCGCGAGGAGTCGCTGCTCGACGTGCCTATCGCCATCTCCGCCTTCACCGGCGCGCAGCTGGAGGCGCAGGGCGCGCTCGACATCACCGACCTGTCGAACGTCGCGCCCTCGGTCACGCTGGAGGTGTCGCGCGGCACCAACAATACCTTGACCGCCTTTATCCGCGGCGTCGGGCAGCAGGACCCGGTCGCCGGGTTCGAGGGCGGCGTCGGGCTGTATCTCGACGACGTGTATCTCAACCGGCCACAGGCGGCGGTGCTCGACATATACGACGTGGAGCGGATCGAGATCCTGCGCGGGCCGCAGGGAACGCTGTACGGACGCAACACGATCGGCGGCGCGATCAAATACGTCACGCGCAGGCTCGGCGACGAGCCGACGGCGCGGGTTCGCGCGAGCTACGGCAGCTACGATCAGGCCGATCTGGTGGTGAGCGCGTCCGCCCCGGTCACCTCGGACGGCGCGGTCAAGATCGGCGTGGCGGGCGCGCGGCTCAGCCGAGGCGGCTTCGGCGACAATCTCGTCACCGGCCGCGACAACTACAACAAGGACGTATGGGCCGCGCGCGGGACGCTCCAGATCGAGCCGTCGTCCGACTTCTTCCTGCGGCTGTCGGGCGACTACACCAAGGATGGCAGCGAGCCGCGCGGCGGGCACCGCCTCATTCCCGGCTTGGCGACGGGCGCGCCCGTGCTGCGCGACGTGTTCGACACGCGCGCCGGACTGCTGAACCCGAAACAGGAGGTCGAGTCCTATGGCGGATCGCTGTTCGCGGAGGCCAAGCCGACCGACTGGCTGACGTTCCGCTCGATCACCGGGTACCGTAAGGACGACTCCGCTACCCCGATCGACTTCGACTCGCTGCCCGCCGTCGATGTCGACGTGCCCGCCTTTTATAACAACGAGCAGTTCAGCCAGGAACTGCAGGCGCTGGTCGATTTCGGCGGGTTCAACGGGCTGGTCGGGCTCTACTATCTCGACGCGGAGGCGCGCACGGTGTTCGACGTGCGGTTGCCGGGCGGGGTCACCGCGCTGACGCAGGGCGCGGTCGAAACCGACACGGTCGCGGTGTTCGGCGACTTCACCTACGACCTTTCGGAACGGTTCAGCCTGTCGGTCGGCGGCCGCTATACCTGGGACAACCGCACCTCCGCGATCTTCCGCGCGCTCTATATCGGCCCCTCGCCCTCCTTCGGCGGCACGGGCGCGCCGCTCGCGCTGCAGAGCGACTTCCGCGGCCGGGCCGAGTTCGACAAGTTCACGCCCCGCGCGAGCGTCAGCTTCAAGCCGACGCCCGACCACACGCTCTACGCCAGC
>CAXTFF010000062.1:0-10167 GCA_964243325.1 uncultured Sphingomonas sp. | reverse complement strand
GCACGCAGCCAAAGACGTTCAGGCGGTCGGCCAGCGAGCCGCCGCCGCCGGGATCGTCGTCGAAGGCCTGCTACATCCTGGCCATCTCCGCGCGGACGGTGGCCTCGAACAGGGCCTCCTTGTCGTCGAAGCGCTTGTACACGGTCACTTTGGACACGCCCGCGCGCGCCGCGATGTCCTCGATGGTGGAGGCGGTGAAGCCGCGCTGGAAGAAGCTGGCGCGCGCGGCCTGGATGATGGCCGCGTCCTTGGTCCGGTCGGGCGGGCGGCCCCCGGAACCGGAAGAACCTGACCTATGCGGCGGGTCGTCATCAGGTAACTGTACGCTTGCGTTCATGAACGTGAGCGTACATGATCCGCCCAGGTCTGGCGAGTCGGACCTTGGGGAACTTCACACGACCATGAGCTGGATCGCGATCCGCATGCTGACCGGCGACCGGGTCAAGTTCATCGGGCTGCTGTTCGGCGTCGCTTTTTCGACGTTGCTGATCACGCAGCAGCTGACGATCTTCGTCAATCTGCTGCTGCGCGGGGCGGCGTCGGTCGAGGAGGTGTCGACCGCCGACGTGTGGGTCATGGACCGGTCCGGGCGGACGTCGGACGTGACGCTGCCGATGCCCGCGACCGCGCTCGACCGGGTGCGGGGCGTGCCTGGGGTGCGGTGGGCCGCGCCGATGATCCGCGCGGGCGCGACCGTCCGGACGCCGGAGGGCGACCTGGAGCCGGTCAGCGTCATCGGCGTGGACGACGCGTCGCTGATCGGGCTGCCGCGCACCATGGTGGAGGGATCGCGCGACGCGCTCGCCGATCCGGACGCGGTGTTCATCGACGCGGTCGGGTCGCGCAAGCTGTTCGAGCAGGGCGGCGCGATGGGCACGCGGCTGGAGCTGAACGACCAGCGCGCGGTGATCCGCGGCATCGTCGACGCGAACCCGTCCTTCAATTCGACCGTGATCCTCTACACGCGCTATTCCAACGCGCTCAATTACGTGCCGGGCAGCCGCAACCGCCTGAGCTTCGTGCTGGCGCGCGCCGCGCCGGGGCGCGATCCCAAGGCGGTGGCGCTGGAGATCGAACGGATCACCGGCCTGCGCGCGCGGACCAGGGACGAGTTCTCGCGCGACGGCGTCGACTACATCATCGAGAACACCGGCATCCCGATCAATTTCGGCATCACGGTCGCGCTCGGCTTCGTGGTGGGCGTGGCGATCGTCGGGCTGACCTTCAGCCTGTTCATCCGCGACAACATCAAGCAGTTCGGCGCGCTGAAGGCGATCGGGGTGACCAACAACAAGATCAGGCTGATGGTCGCGGCGCAATCGGGGATGGTCGGGCTGATCGGCTACGGCCTGGGCATCATCATGGCGGTGATGTTCATCAGCCTGGGATCGAGCGGAAGCGACGCGTTCAAGGGCTTCTACACGCCCTGGCAGATCCCGGTGATCACCGCGGTCGTCGTGCTGGTGATGATCATGCTGACCGGCCTGCTGGCGCTGCGCACCGTGCTGAAGACCGAACCCGCCGAGGTGTTCCGGTGAGCCTGGACCACCAAGCGGCGATCAGCATCCGGGGGATCACCAAGGAGTTCCCGGTCGGCGACGGCACCATCCGCGTGCTGCACGGGATCGACACGGACATCCGATCGGGCGAGCTGACCTACCTGGTCGGCGAGTCGGGGTCGGGCAAGACGACGATGATCTCGATCATCGCGGGCATCCTCTACCCTACGCAAGGTCGGGTCGAGGTGTTCGGGACCGACATCTACCGGCTGACCGACACGCAATTGGTCAAGTTCCGGCTGCGCACGATCGGCTTCATCTTCCAGCAATACAACCTGCTGCCCACGCTGACCGCCGCCGAGAACGCGGCGGTGCCGCTGGTCGCCGCCGGGATGAAGCGCGGCGAGGCGGTCGAGCGGGCGCGGGCGCTGATGGGCAAGCTGGGCATCGCCGACCAGGCGGACAAGCTGCCGCGCCAGCTGTCGGGCGGGCAGCAGCAGCGCGTCGCGATCACCCGGGCGCTGATCCACGAGCCGCGGCTGGTGGTGTGCGACGAGCCCACCGCCGCGCTCGACGCCAAGTCGGGCCGCCGCGTCATGGACCTGCTGCGCGAGGTGGCGCTGGCCAGCGAGCGCGCGGTCATCATCGTCACGCACGACAACCGCATCTTCGACCTGGCCGACCGCATCCTCCAGATGGAGGACGGGCGGATCACGCATGACGGCGTCGCCATGCCGAGCGATCACTGAAGGATCCGACGATGGCCCGCCTGAACTTCTCCCGCCGGATATTGCCGACGATCGCCGTGATCGCGATCGTCGTCGCGGCGTTCATCGTGCTGCGGAGCCAGCCGGACCGCACGCTGGCACAGCCCGTGCGGACGCCGGCGTCGGCCCCCGCCGGCGCGCGCGCGGTCGTCGCGGGCGCGGGGGTCGTCGAGCCGTCGAGCGAGCTGATCGAGATCGGCGCGCAGATCGGCGGCGTCATCGACCGCATGTATGTGGAGGTCGGCCAGCGCGTGTCCGCGGGCGCGCCGCTGTTCTCCGTCGACAGCCGCGAGGCGCGGGCGGCGGTGGCCGAGGCCGAGGCGAGGCTCGCGCGCATCCGGCAGGGCGTGGCGGCGGCGCGCACGACGCTGGGCGTCGCGCGGCGGCAGGACGCGCTCTACCGGTCGGCGGGCGATCCGCGCGCGGTCAGCCGCCAGGAGGTGATCGCCAGCAGCGGCACCGTCGAGGACGCGGGCGCGCGCGTCGCGGTCGCGCAGGCGGAGGCGAACGAAGCGGCGGCGCAGCTGGATGCGGCGCGGGTGCGCCTCGCCCGGCACACCGTCCGCGCGCCCCGGGCGGCGACGGTGCTCCAGGTGAGCACGCGCGCGGGGGAATACGCCAACGCGGGCACTCAGGGCGGCGGGGCGAGTACGCCGCTGATCACCATGGGCGTCACCGATCCGCTGCATGTCCGCATCGACATCGACGAGAACGAGATCGAGCGCGTCGCGCTGACGCGTCCGGCGGTGGTGACGCCGCGCGGGGCGGCGAACCGGCGGACCAACGTCACCTTCGTGCGCGCCGAGCCGCTGGTGGTGCCCAAGCGGTCGTTGACCAACGCGTCGACCGAGCGGGTCGACGTGCGCGTGCTGCAGGTCATCTATGCGTTGCCGGGCGACGGCGCAGGTCGACGGGTTCGTGCCCGCCAAGGCCGCCCGGTGAAGTACCTCGCCCTCCTGGCGCTGCCGCTCGCGGGCTGCGCCGCCGTCGAGCGCGCGCCGCCCGCGTCGAGCGCGGAGGCTCCCCTGCCCGCCGCTTTCGCGTCGCTGGACCGGGAGCGGCCGGCGGTGGGCACGATCGCGCAGCTGCTGCCACGCGGCGACCGGGGTTACGTCGAGCTGGAGCGGCGCGCGCTGGCGGGCGCCCCCACCCTCGCCGCGGCCGTCGCGCGGATCGACGCGGCGCGCGCGGGCCTTCGCGGCGCGCGGGCCGAGCGGTCGCCGAGCGTGAACGCGTCGGGATCGGTCCAGCGGCAGCGGTTCAACCCGGGCGCGAACTTCGGCGGCGGCTTGCCCGACGGCATCGCGATCAGCCCGAACCGCACCGACTTCGACGCCGGCATCGACGCCAGCTTCGACGCCGACCTGTTCGGGCGGCTGCGCGCGAGCCGGCGCGCGGCGGCGGCGCGACTGGACGCGGCCGGAGCCGACGCGGCGGGCGTGCGGCTGTCGCTCCGCGCCGACATCGCGCGGGCGGTGGTCGATGCGCGTACGCTGGACCTGCGCGAGACGGTGGTCCGGCGCGACATCGCCAGCGCGGCGGACCTGGTGGCGGTGACCCGTATCCGCGCGCGCGCGGGGATCGCGCCCGAGTTCGACCTGGTGCGCGCGCAGTCGCTGGAGGCCGAGGCGCGCGGCCGGATCGAACCGATCAGGAGCGACCGCGCGACCGCGACCGGGCGGCTGGTGACGTTGACGGGCGTGCCCGCGCAAGGCGTGCTGGCGCTGCTCGCCGCCCCCGCCGGTCCGCCGCTGTCCGCCCTGCCCCCGCTGGGCGTGCCGTCGGTGCTGCTGCGCGCCCGGCCCGACGTCGCCGCTGCCGAGCGGCGGCTGGCGGCGGCCGATCAGGACATCGCGGCGGCGGCGGCGGAGCGGTATCCGCGGCTGTCGATCACCGCCGCGCTCGGGCTGTTCTCGCTGGGGTTCGGCGACCTGTTCGGCGACGAGGCGATCATCGGGTCGGTCGGCGCGGGGCTCGCGGGGCCGCTCCTGGATTTCGGGCGGGTGGGCGCGCGGATCGACGGCGCCCAGGCCGACGCGCGCGAGGCGTTCGCGAACTACCGCGACGCGCTGTTCACGGCGCTGGGCGATACGGAGGCGGCGCTGGGTCAGGTCGCGGCCGCCGACGCCCGCGCGGTCGTGCTGGAGCGGCAGGCGGCGCTCGACCGCGACGCCGCCGGGCTGGCGCGCGAGCGGTACCGGCGCGGGCTCGACACGTTCCTGACGGTGATCGACGCGGAGCGGACGGCGAACGATTCCAACACGAACGCGATCGACGCGCGCGGCGAGGTCTCGCGCGCCCGGATAGCGCTGTACCGGGCGGTCGGGGGCGAGGGTGGGAGCGAGTAGCAAAGGCGATCGCACGTCCATGCTTCCCCGGCGAAGGCCGGGGCCCAGCCGCGCCGCCGGGCCCCGGCCTTCGCCGGGGAGGCGAATCGGGGGTCAGGGAACCAATCGCTCGCTCGGTGCCTTGCGACTGGCATGACACAGAACCGAAACGATCCGCCCTCTCCTACTTGGCTCAAGCGCGCCGGGCTGACCGCGCTCGGCGTCGGCGCGGCGGGGGCCGGGCTGGCGGCGGTCTCGGCGCTGCTGGGACGCGACGCCGAGCGCAAGGTGCCCGCGGACGGCGGGTTCATCGAGGTCGACGGCGCGCGGCTGCATTATATCGACCGGGGGACCGGGCCGGCGATCGTGCTGGTGCACGGGCTGGGCGGGCAGTTGCGCAACTTCACCTACGCCTTGTCCGACATGATCGAGGGGGAGCACCGGCTGATCGTCGTCGACCGGCCCGGGTCGGGCTACTCCAAGGCCAAGCCCGGCACGACGCCCGACATCCGCGCGCAAGGGCGGCTGGTCGCGCGGCTCGTCGACAAGCTCGGGCTGGAGAAGCCGCTGATCGTCGGCCATTCGCTGGGCGGCGCGGTCGCGCTGGCGGCAGCGCTCGCCGCGCCGGGGAAGATCGGCGGGCTGGCGCTGCTCGCGCCCCTGACCCAGCCCATGGATCAGGTGCCCGAAGTGTTCCGCCGGTTGCAGCGCGACTCGGCGCTGTCGCGCAAGCTGACGGCGTGGACGGTGGGCGTGCCGGTGGGGCGGCTGACGAGCGGGCCCAACCTCGCCATGATCTTCGCGCCCGATCCGGTGCCGGACGATTTCGGGACGCGCGGCGGCGGGCTGCTGGCGCTCAGGCCGGGGAACATCGAGGCGGCGATGTACGACATCTTCGCGGCGCGCGACGACCTGGACGCGATCGCGCGGCGGTACGACGAGCTGACGCTGCCGGTGTCGATCCTGTTCGGGCGCGGCGACCGGCTGCTGGAGCCCGAGCTGCACGGGGCGAAGACCGCGGCGTCGATCGCGGACGCGACGTTCGAGCTGATCGAGGGCGGGCACATGCTGCCCGTGACGCATCCGGCCGAGTGCGCGCGGGCGCTGCGCGCGTTGCGGGCGCGGATCGACCGCTAGCGCGGCGAGCGCAGCCGCCGGAACAGGCCGCGCTTGGCGAGCGATTCGAACATCTCGTCGGGGCCTTCGGGGTCGAGGACCTCGTTGTCGGCGAGCCACCGCGTGACCGCGCCCACGTCGGGCACCTCGTAGGGGTCGAGCGTCTTGCCCGAACCGCGCAGAGCCTCGACCGTGGCGATCAGCGACCCGGTTTCGGCGAAGACGCGCCCGACCTCCTCCGGCGCGACGTCCAGATGTTCGGCGATCAGGCCGCCCCGGATGCGCGCGATCGTGGCGCGCGCCGCGTCGTCGGGCGCCTGGAGCGCGAGATCGCATTCGGTGTCGAGCCGCAGCGAGCGGTTGTTCATGTTGGACGAGCCGAGGCGGAACACGTCGTCGTCCGCGATCAGGATCTTGGCGTGGCAATAGATGTCGCGCCCGCCGGTCGTCACGGGGTGGTACAGGCGCAGCCGCATGTGCGGATCGCGCGCCCACAGCGCCGCCATCAGCCGGGCGCGGGCCGTGTCCATCGCGATCGGCTCCAGCCAGCCTTGCGCGTGGCGCGGGTTGACGATGACGAACTCGGGGCCGTCGGGTTCGGCCAGCCGCCGGGCGATCGCCTCGGCGATGCGGCGCGAGGCGAAATACTGCGATTCGACATACAGATGCCGCTTCACCGCCGCGATCTGGGCGAGGAACAGCGCCTCCGATTCGTGGATGGAGGCGCAATCGTCCATCACCGGGGCGGTGCGGGCGATGCCGACCTCGACGCCCGCGAAGTCGACGGGGAGGCCGGGCGGCCAGCAATCGGCGACGGGCGGCACGGGGGCGAGCCGCCCGCCGCCCGCCAGCGCCCAGCGATCGCGCGCGAGTTCGCCCAGCGCGGCGGCGAGCGGCCCCCCGACGGCGCTGGTGGCGTCGTGCCACGGCTTGTACTGGCCGCCGAACGCGGTGCGGCGGCCGGGTTCGACGTCGAGATGCGCGGAGGTGTCCCAACGCTCGCTGGTCACGTCGATCCCGCCGCAAAACGCCAGGCAGTCGTCGATCACGACGATCTTCTGGTGATGCGACGCGCCCATCGGGTGGTGGCCGTCGAGCAGAGTGGTGATGCGCGGATGCTTCATCCAGCGGATGAGCGACAGGACCGTGGCGCCGCGGAACAGCGACTTGACCGCGCCCAGGTCCCAGCGGAGCAGGCGCACCTCCAGCCCCGGCGTGCGGTCGACGAGCCAGCGGACGAAGCCGCCCACGGTGCGCGGCTCGCCGGGCAACCGCTCGCGGCTGTCGAGGGCGATGCGCGCGTCGAAGTCCCAGCCGATCAGCATGATGCGGTGTCTGGCCATCATCATCGACTTGCGGAGGATCCGGAAATACGCGTCGGCGTCGACGATCACGGACATGCGGTCGGCCCGCGCCGTCCGCCAGATATCTACCCCCTGCTTCACGGCGTCCTTGTGACGGGGCATCGTTACGGTGCCAATTAGATTCGTATAGGTTTCTTGTTCCTGCTACGTTCTCGTCCACGATGACGCGCAAGATCATCCATATCGACATGGACGCGTTCTTCGCGTCCGTCGAGCAGCGCGACGATCCGGCGCTGCGCGGCAGGCCGGTCGCGGTCGGCGGGGGCGGCGCGCGCGGCGTGGTGGCGGCGGCGAGCTACGAGGCGCGGGTGTTCGGGGTCCGGTCCGCCATGCCGTCGGCGGGCGCGGTCAGGCGGTGCCCGGAGCTGGTGTTCGTGCGCCCGCGCTTCGAGGTGTACGCCGAGGTGTCGCGGCAGATCAGGGCGATCTTCCACGACTACACGGACCTGGTGGAGCCGTTGTCGCTCGACGAGGCGTATCTGGACGTGAGCGAGGACCGGGCGGGGCTCGGTTCGGCGCGCGCGACCGCGGAGGCGATCCGCGCGCGCATCCGCGAGGCCACGGGGCTGACCGCGTCGGCGGGGGTGTCCTACAACAAGTTCATCGCCAAGCTGGCGTCCGACCAGAACAAGCCGGACGGGCTGTGCGTGATCCCGCCGGGCAAGGGGGCGGCGTTCGTCCAGTCGCTGCCCGTGTCGCGGTTCCACGGGGTGGGGCCGGTGACGGCGGCCAGGATGGAGCGGCTGGGCATCCGGACGGGCGCGGACCTGCGCGACCGCGACCTGCCGTTCCTCCAGGCGCAGTTCGGGTCGTACGCCGAGTATCTTCACCGCGCGGCGCGGGGCGAGGATCACCGGCCGGTGCGCGCGCACCGGGTGAGCAAGTCGATCGGGGCGGAGCGGACCTTCCACGAGAACATCGCGGACCCGGCCGTGCTGGGCGAGCGGCTGGCGGGGATCGCCGACGCGGCGTGGGTGCGCGTGGAGCGGCACCGGGCGCGCGGGCGGACGGTGACGCTGAAACTCAGGCATCCCGACTTCACGACGATCACGCGCGCGCGGTCGTTCGGCGATCCGATCGGCGATCGCGACGCGTTCCTGGCGGCGGGGCGGTCGCTGCTGGCGGCGCAGCTGCCCGCGCCCAAGGGCGTGAGGCTGTTGGGGCTGACGTTGTCGGGGCTGGTCGCGGCGGGAGCGGAAGCGCAGCCGACGCTGCCGTTATAGACGCTCCGCCCGCGCGTGGTTAACACCGGACGCTGGGGAGGTGGGCGATGCAGTTTGATCCGTGGCTGATCGGCGCGATCGCGCTCGCCGCGGCGGGTTACGGGACCTACCTGCGCGCGCTCGCCCGGCATCTGGTGGAGCCGAACCGCACGTCCTGGCTGATCTGGGCGGCGGCGACGGGCGTGGAGGCGGGCACCTACGCGGCGGTCAATCCGGACACCCCGCAGGCGGTGGTGTTCGCACTGGCGGCGGTGGCGTGCGTGATCGTGACCGCGGCGATGTGGCGGCGGTCGCGGTGGCGCGCGCCCGATCCGCTGGAGATCGCCTGCCTGGTCGCGTGCCTGGGGGCGATCGCGCTGTGGCTGCTGTTCCGGCAGACGTTCTGGGCGCACATGCTCGTCGTCGCGGCGGTGCCGATCAGCTTCTGGCCGACCTGGGCGAGCGTGCGCGAGGACCGCGCGCGCGAGCTGACCCCGGCCTGGGGACTGTGGACGTTGGGCGACCTGGCGACGCTGGTGGTCGCGACGCGCGCGGCTCCGGTCGGGCTGGCCGAGCACGGTTACGTCTTCGTCGAACTGGTCTGCCACGCGAGCGTATGGCTGATGATCGGCCTTTCGTCCGTCCTGCCCTGGCGGGCGGCGCGCGGTCCGACCGCGCGCCTGGCGGTGCGCGAGACGCATCTGGGCAAATCCGTCTTCGCCGCGAGCTCCTTTGCCCAAGGGGAGACGGTCACGCGGTTCAGCGGGCGGCGCGTCGGGCCGGAGCGTGTCCGCGCCCGACCGGCGGGCGTGGACGACCGTTTCGTCCAGGTCGCGCTCGCCGAGTATATGGGGCCATCGGGGCGGGTTGACGATCTGATCAACCATCATTGCGATCCCAACGCCGGGCTGCGCTTCACGACGGGCGGCGTGTTCCTGGTCGCGATCCGCCCGATCGCGGCGGGCGAGGAGATCGGGTGGGATTACGCCACCACCGTCGGCGATCCGGGGTGGCGGATGACGTGCCGGTGCGGCGCGCCCGCGTGCCGCGGCGTCGTGAGGGGGTTCGCCGACCTGCCCGAAGAGCGGCGGCGCTGGTTCAGCGCGCGCGACCTGGTGGCCCCGTACCTGCGCGAGCCCGTCGAGGAACGCGCCGCCTGACCGTCAGGCGGCCACGGCCAGCGCCCCGTCGGCGGAGCGGAGCGTCAGCACCGCGACGGATCCCCTGCCCGGTCCCTCGCTGACGAGTCCGAGCGCGCCCTCCATCGCGGTCATCGAATTGGCGCACCAATGCAGCCCGAGCCCGCCCGACTTGTGCGCCCGGGTCGAGAAGCCGCGCCGGAACAGCGTCGCGCCGGTCTCGGGCGCGAAGCCCTCGCCGTCATCGCGGATGTGGATGGCGGTCGCGCCGTCGGCTTCGACCACCGACACCGCGATCGAGCCGTGATCGCGTCCGGTCGCGGCGATCGCCTCGACCGCGTTGCCGAGGAGGTTGCCGACCACCTGGCTCAGCAGGACGCGGTTGGCGAGCACCCAGTGCCGCTCGCCGGGGAAGCCGAAGGCGATCGACACGTCTTGCGAATAGCGCGCGATGGCGGCGTTGCGCGCGACGATCTCGCTCACGTCGCAACGCTCCAAGGCCGGGCGCTCGTGCGCGTGCGCCTGTTGCTGGCCGATGATCTCCAGCACGTGCGCCATCGCCTCGCGGCCGATCCGGAGTTCGCGGCGCTGGGCCTCGCGGGCGCTTGCGTCGGCGTCGATGGCCGCGACGAGGAAGGCGACGAGCTTTTGGCGGCGCGCGCCGCCCGCCTCACCGCGCGCGAGTTCGCCGAGCGCTCGGTCGAGGACAGCGCGGTGGATGGGAGGCGCCTGGATAACGCCCTGACTCAGGAT
>CAXTFF010000061.1:0-10195 GCA_964243325.1 uncultured Sphingomonas sp. | reverse complement strand
GGCGGCATCAGCGCCGACCTGACCGTGTGTGCCAACATGGCCGGGACGCACCCGCTACTTGCGAACGAGTGGCTATGCTCGCGCGGGGTGTCGCTTCACGGCTCAGGCTTTATTGTGACGCGGGCGCAAGCAAGTTTTCTGGGTCTGGAGCGGTCCGACGGGTCGGAAAAGCACATACGCCCCTACCATAATGGTCGCGACCTCATGGCAAGATCGCGGGGCGCGATGGTGATCGACCTGTTCGAGTTATCGGAGGAACAAGTTCGCGCCCGCTTCCCCGACCTGTATCAGCATCTCCTGACCAATGTTCGACAGGAGCGCCGGGCGCAGATGGAACGCTCCACCACCGCTGACGCCCTCGCCTATGCGGAAAAATGGTGGCTGTTCGGAAAGCCCCGTCCCGAGCTTCGGCGCGCCTTAGCGGGACTGCCGCGCTACATCGCGACGGTCGAGACCGCCAAGCATCGTGTGTTCCAGTTCCTCGACGCCGCCATCCTGCCCGACAACATGCTGGTCTGCCTCGCGAGCGACGACCCCTTCCACCTCGGCGTGCTGAGTTCCCGCCAAAGCGTGGTCTGGTCGCTTCGCGCGGGCGGTTGGCTGGGGGTGGGCAACGACCCGCGCTATTCCAAAAGCCGCGTGTTCGACCCCTTCCCCTTCCCGGTCCCCACCCCCGACCAGCGCGCCCGCATCGGCGACCTCGCCGAGGAGCTCGACGCCAACCGCAAGGACGTGCTCGCCCTCCACCCCGACCTGACGCTGACCGGCCTCTACAATCTCCGCGAGAAGGTCGCCGGGGCCGAGCCGCTCGACCTGGTCGAGCGGGACCAGCGAGCGCGCGGCCGCGTCGACCTTCTCGCCGAGCTCCATCGCCGCATCGACGAGGCGGTGGCCGACGCCTATGGCTGGCCCGCCGACCCTTCCGACGAGCGGATCGTCGCCCGCCTGGTCGCGCTCAACGCCGAGCGCCGGGCCGACGAGAAGCGCGGGCGCGTCCAGTGGCTACGGCCCGATTATCAGCTCGGGCGCGCCAAGGTCGCCTCCATCGGCCCCGCGGCCCAGCCCGAACAGATCGAGGCGCTCTTGCCTGACGCCCGCGCACGCAAGCCGGCTTTCCCGCGCGACGCGGTGGGCCAGACCGCCGCCGTGTTCGACGCGCTGCGCTCCGGCGGGGCGATGACCGCCGCCGCCATCGCCCGGCGCTACGCCGGCGGCCGCCGCGCCGAGCCGCGCATCGCCGCCACGCTCGCCGCGCTGGTCCGGCTCGGCCATGTCTCGCTCGACGGCCACGCCCACCGCCTCCGCCGCGTCGCCTGACGGGGCTTGCGATGTTGGAGAACGCGCGCCACTCTCTCGCCCGACCCGGTTCACCGGCCGCGCTCTTTCACATTGTCGGACGATCGGCGGCGCACCATATCCGCTAGGCGGTGCCGCGTTCTTTTATTACGCGATCGCGCAACGGAATTGCCGAACGGGCGTGACATGTGTGAACCGTCGCCGTTCGCGCGCCCGCGTCGGCGTGACTTTTAGTGACCTTCCAATTTTCGGCCCCGTCCGCTAGGGCCCCGAACTGAACCAGTCCGAACCGATCCGAAAGATAGCTTGCTTGGCGAAAGAAGAACTTCTCGAAATGCGCGGCCGGGTGGTCGAGCTCCTCCCCAACGCCATGTTCCGCGTCCAGCTCGAGAACGACCACGAGGTCCTCGGCCACACCGCGGGCAAGATGCGCAAGAACCGCATCCGCGTGCTCGTCGGCGACGAGGTGCTGTGCGAGCTCACCCCCTACGACCTGACCAAGGGCCGGATCACCTACCGGTTCAAATAGTGAAAACGCCGCGCGCGGCGGCTCCCCTCGCCTTCCCCGGCGAAGGCCGGGGCCCAGCCGCGGTACGCTGCGCGGCCCTCGCGTCGCCTGCGCACACTCGGCGCGGCTGGGCCCCGGCCTTCGCCGGGGAGGTGCGTACCCGCCGATGTCTGCGATCGGATCAGGCATGAACCTCGTCCTCGCCTCCACTTCGCCCCGCCGCCTGGACCTCGTCCGCCGCCTCGGGATCGAACCCCACCGCGTCGCCGCCCCGGCGATCGACGAGGCCCCGCGCGCCCGCGAGCTCCCCCGCGACTATGCGCTGCGCCTCGCGGTCGAAAAGGCGCACGCGGTCGAACGCGCCCCGGACGAGGTCGTGCTGGCGGGCGACACGACCATCGCGCTCGGCCGCCGCATCCTGCCCCCCGCCGACACCGCCGACCTCCAGCGCGCGCTGCTGGGCAAGCTGTCCGGCCGCCGCCACCACTGCCTGTCCGCCGTCTGCGTGATCGCCCCCGACGGCACCGTCCGCACCCGCCTGGCCGACACGATCGTCGCCTTCAAGCCGCTCTCCCCCCAGGAGATCGACGGGTACATCGACTGCGGCGAGGGGCTGGGCAAGGCGGGCGGCTACGCGATCCAGGGCCGCGCGGAGGCGTTCGTCCGCTTCCTCCACGGCTCGCATTCGGGCGTGATGGGCTTGCCGCTGTTCGAGACCCGCGCTCTGCTCCGCGCGAGCGGCCTCCCGCTTGATTGAGCGGCTCCACCGTGGGGGCTGAATGGCTGTACGAGGCCGGCATCGGCGAGAGCCGCGCCGCGCTGGTCGAGGACGGCACGATCGTCGAGGCCGCGATCGAGCTTGCGGGCACGCTCCGCCTCGGCGCCGTCGCCCGCGCCCGGTTGCTGGAGGCCCGCCCCGGCCGCGTCCGGTTCGATGACGGCGCCGAGGCGACGCTCCACCCCGTTCCCCCCGGCCTGACCCAGGGCGCGGCGCTCACCGTCCGCATCGTCCGGGAAGCCATCCCCGAGCCCGGCCGCCCCAAGCTCCCCCGCGTCGCGCCCACCGGCGACCCGCCCGCCCCCGGCCCGCTGCTCCGCGAGCGGATCGCCGCCACCGGCCTGCCCGTCCGCGACCTCCTGCCCCACCAGCCCGACGCGCTGGAAGCGGCGGGCTGGTCCGAACTGCTGGACGAGGCGACCACCGGCGAGATCGCCTTTCCCGGCGGCGCGCTCCGCCTGTCGCCCACCCCCGCCATGACGCTGTTCGACATCGACGGCGATCCGCCGCTCGGCGCGCTGGCGCTCGCGGGAGCGGAGGCCGCCGCCGCTGCGATCCGCCGGATGGGCATCGGCGGCTCGATCGGCATCGACTTCCCCACCCTGTCCGGCAAGGCCGAACGCCAGGCCGTCGCGGCCGTCATCGACGCCGCGCTGCCCCCGCCCTTCGAGCGGACCACGGTGAACGGCTTCGGCTTTCTCCAGATCGTCCGCCCCCGCCCCCGCGCTTCGCTGCCCGAGCTGCTGCGCGCCGACCCGGTCGCCGCCGCCGCCCGCGCCGCCCTCCGCCGGATCGAGCGCGAGCCGCCGACCGCGCCGCGCCGCCACCGCCTGCCCCCATCCGTCCTGACGCGGATCGAGGCGGAGGGCTGGGACGCCGAACTGGTGCGGCGGACGGGCCGTGCGCCTATATGGGACCGGCCATGAAATGCCCCCTCTGCGGCCAGCCCGCGCGTCCCGACTACCGCCCCTTCTGCTCGCGCGGCCACCGCGACCGCGACCTGCTCGCCTGGCTGGGCGAGGGCTACCGCATCCCCGGCCGCCCGGTGGTGGACGAGGACGAGGGAGGGCTGGACAGCCCCGGCCGGTCGGATTAGAGGCGCGCTTCCGATCGGTGGAAGGGTTGGCCTGAGTAGCTCAGGGGTAGAGCAGACGACTGAAAATCGTCGTGTCGGTGGTTCAAATCCGCCCTCGGGCACCTTCCAGCCGGCCGCAATCAGCGGAGCTGATGGCGGACTCGGCGCGGAAGCGGCCGGCATGGCCTAGGCCATGACCGACGACGCGGCTTCGCCGCGGCGCTTCCCCTGTCGACATCACCCCCTACTCTTCACCTCCCGCCGGAACCGATGCAGCAACGGCTCGGTATACCCACTCGGCTGCCCCACCCCCTCGAACACCAGCGCCCGCGCCGCCCGGTAAGCCGCCCCATCCTCGGCAAGCGTCCGATACAGCGGATCCCCCGCATTCTGCGCATCGACCTTCCGCGCCATCGCACGGAACGCCGCGTCCACCTCGGCCTCCGTGCAGACCCCATGCAGCAACCAGTTGGCGATCGCTTGGCTACTGATGCGCAAGGTCGCCCGGTCCTCCATCAGCCCCACGTCATGGATGTCGGGCACCTTCGAACACCCCACCCCCTGGTCGATCCAGCGCACCACATAACCCAAAATGCCCTGCGCGTTGTTCTCCAACTCCGCGCGCACCTCGTCGGCCGACCAGTTCCGCCCCGCCGCCAGCGGCACGACCAGCAGCCGGTCGAGCCCCAGTACCGCCTCGCCCGCGATCTCCCGCTGCCGGGCGAACACGTCGACCTGATGATAATGCAGCGCATGGAGCGTCGCCGCCGTCGGGCTCGGCACCCAGGCGGTGTTCGCGCCCGACCGGGGGTGCGCCACCTTCTGCTCCAGCATGTCGGCCATCCGGTCGGGCGCGGCCCACATCCCCTTGCCGATCTGCGCGCGACCCGACAGGCCGTGCTTGAGGCCGATCCGCACATTGCGATCCTCATAGGCCTTGATCCAGTCGCTCGCCTTCATCTCGGCCTTGGGGATCATCGGCCCGGCGCGCATCGCGGTGTGGATCTCGTCGCCCGTCCGATCCAGGAAGCCCGTATTGATGAACACGATCCGGTCCCGCACCGCCCCGATGCAGGCCGCGAGATTGGCGGAGGTCCGCCGCTCCTCGTCCATCACTCCCACCTTGACGGTGTGCCGGTCCAGCCCGAGCAGGTCCTCCACCGCATCGAACAGCCGGTTCGTGAACGCGCACTCGTCCGGCCCGTGCATCTTGGGCTTGACGATGTAGATCGACCCCGCGCGGCTGTTGCGGAGCGCCCCCAGCCCGCGCAGGTCGTGCATCCCGATCAGCGAGGTCATCATCGCGTCGAGCACACCCTCGGGCGCTTCCGATCCGTCGGGGAGCAGCATCGCAGGCGTGGTCATCAGGTGCCCGACATTGCGCACGAACAGCAGGCTGCGCCCGGGGAGCGTCAGCGTCGACCCGTCCGGCGCGGCGTACTTGCGGTCCGGGTTCAACCGCCGTGTGACCGTGCGCCCGCCCTTCTCGAAACTCTCCTCCAGATCGCCCCGCATCAATCCCAGCCAGTTGGCATAGGCTGCGACCTTGTCGTCGGCGTCGACCGCCGCGACCGAGTCCTCCAGATCGACGATGGTGGTGAGCGCGGACTCGAGCAGCACGTCGGCGATACCTGCTGGGTCGGTGCGCCCGATAGGGTGGGCGCGGTCGATCACCACCTCAATATGCAGGCCGTTGTGGCGGAATAGTGGGTTCTCCCCCGCCTGTCCGACCAGCTGCGCCGGATCGCGCAAGACCGGCTCTCCGCCCGTCCACTCCGCCCAGCTTTCCTCGGCGAGCGGCACCGTCTCGTCCAGGAACGCCTTGGCCCGCGCGATCACCTGCTCACCGCGCTCGGGATCGTACCCGCCCGGCCTGGCCGAGCCCGGCAGCGCGTCGGTGCCGTAGAGCGCGTCGTACAAGCTCCCCCAACGCGCGTTGGCCGCGTTCAGCACGAAGCGCGCGTTGAGCGAAGGCACCACCAGCTGCGGCCCCGCCATGGTCGCGATCTCGGGATCGACCCGCTCGGTGCCGATCGTGAACGGCTCGGGCTCGGGGACGAGATAGCCGATCCCGCGCAGGAACGCCTCGTCCACCGGCTCGCCCGCCATGTAGCGCGCGTCGATCGCCGCCTGCAGTTCCTCCCGGCGGCCGAGCAGCGCGCGGTTCTCCGGCGCGAAACGCTCGAAGATCGCCGCCGTACCCGCCCAAAAGGCGGCCGGGCCGATCCCCGTCCCCGGCAGAGCGCGCTCCTCGACGAAGCGCGCGAGCACACCTGCGACCCGCAGCCCACCACGATCCAGCATGTCGGTCAAACCATCCTCCATCACGCGCGTGACTAGCGCCATCGTCACCTGGGGAGGGCACGCGTCGATTGCCCGACGTCACCTGCCCGCGCAAGCGCCTACCCGTCACCCAGCGCCAGCGTCACCGCGTCGATGCGGCGGAGCATCGCGGTGAACCCCTCGACTTCCGCGGGCGTGAACCCGGCGAAGATGCGCCGCTCCAGATCGAGCGCCTTGGGCGCGACCGCCGCGTACAGCTCCCGGCCCGCCGGGGTCAGCGTCAGCAGGTGCGACCGCCGGTCGCCCGGATTGGCGCTCCGCCCCAGCAGCCCCCGGTCGACCAGCGCGATGGCGGCGCGGCTGACGGTCACCTTGTCCATGCGGGTGCGTGCCGCGACCCCGCCCTGGCTCGTCCCGCCAGTCTCCGCGACCACCGCGACCAGCCGCCATTCGGGGATCGAAAGGCCGAACAGCGCGTCGTACGTCCGCGCGATCGTGTCGCTGACCAGGTTGGAGGTGAAGCTCAACCGGAACGGGATGAAGGCGTCGAGGATGAGGGGGCGGTCGGTCATCCAGAAGAACCTGACGTTTGACACGCATCCCGTCCAGGAGCATGATCGTATCAATCGTTACTAGATGAGGGTTCACGATGCAGAACGCCGACAATCCGCTGGGCCTCGACGGCTTCGAGTTCTGCGAGTTCACCGCGCCCGATCCCGACGCGCTGGCTCGGCAGTTCGAGCAGCTGGGCTTCGTCCCCGCGCATCGTCATCCGACAAAGGCGGTGACGCGGTACAAGCAGGGCCGCATCAACCTGCTGTTGAACGCCGAGCCGACCGGCCAGGCCGCCGACTTCCGCGCCGCGCACGGGTCGTCCGCCAGCGGCATGGCATTCCGCGTCGCCGATCCCACCCACGCCTATGCCCACGCCATCGCCGAGGGTGCCAGGGCGGTCGACGCCGAGGCGGGCACGCTCGGGCACAACTCGCGCGCGATCGAGGGGATCGGCGGATCGTACCTCTACCTCGTCCGCGCGGGCGAGGACCTGTATGCCGACTGGGACGCGGTGCCCGGCGCGGCGGAGGCCGAGCGGGAGAACAATGTCAGGCTCGACCTGCTCGACCACCTCACCCACAATGTCCGGCGCGGCGAGATGCGGACCTGGTCGAGCTTCTACGGCCGGCTGTTCGGGTTCGAGGAGCAGAAATATTTCGACATCAAGGGCCAGGCGACCGGGCTGTTCAGCCAGGCGATGATCGCCCCCGACAAGGCGATCCGCATTCCCCTGAACGAGTCGCAGGACGAGAACAGCCAGATCGAGGAGTTCATCCGCGAGTATAACGGCGAGGGCATCCAGCATCTGGCGCTGACCACCCCCGACATCTTCGACACCGTGGAGCGGCTGCGCGCGCGCGGCGTGCGGTTGCAGGACACGATCGAGACCTATTACGAACTGGTCGACAAGCGCGTCCCCGGTCACGGCGAGGACCTGGAGCGGCTTCGCAAGAACCGCATCCTGATCGACGGCGACGTGAACGACGAGGGACTGCTGCTGCAGATCTTCACCGAACCGCTGGTGGGGCCGATCTTTTTCGAGATCATCCAGAGAAAGGGCAATCAGGGGTTCGGGATCGGGAACTTCCAGGCGCTGTTCGAGAGCATCGAGCTGGATCAGATCAGGCGAGGCGTGATCTCGGTCGACGCGTAGGCGTCGGCCGAGATGCGAGCGCGAAGGCGCTCGCCCGAGCCCGGCCGGCGCGGACGGAGCCGCGCACAGGGCGAGGCTTCGCCGCGACCGACGCGTGGCGGGAGAGTGGGAGCTGCCATCGCTCCCCTTCGTCACCCCGGACTTGATCCGGGGTCCCGTTCACGTCGGCAGAAAGGCAGCGGGACCCCGGGTCAAGCCCGGGGTGACGAGAGTTAAAAGGCTGGAGAACCGCCCATGAACGCACCTCACCCCATCACCCGGGCCGCGACCGACGCGGCGTACATCCCCGGCTTCGGCAACCACGTCTCCACCGAGGCCGTCCCCGGCGCGCTGCCGATCGGCCGCAACTCGCCCCAGCGTCCGCCCTACGGCCTCTATACCGAGCAGCTGTCGGGCACCGCCTTCACCGCGCCCCGGCACGAGAACCGCCGCTCCTGGCTCTACCGGATGCGCCCCACCGCCGAGCATCCGCCCTTTACGCCCTATGGCGGCGCGGCGCGGTTCACGGGCGGGGACGACACGGCCCCCCTCGCCCCCAACCGGCTGCGCTGGAACCCGGTCGCGGCCTCGCCGCCCGGCACCGACCTGATCGACGGCATGACCACCATGCTGACCAACCGCGATCCCGCCGATCTGGAGGGCGTCGTCGTCCACGTCTACGCCGCGAACCGGGACATGACCGACCGCGTCTTCTTCGACGCGGACGGCGAGCTGCTGTTCGTGCCCCAGGCGGGTCGGCTCGAACTGTTGACCGAGCTCGGCCGGATCGAGGTCGCACCCGGGCAGATCGCGCTGATCCCGCGCGGCGTCCGCTTCCGCGCATCGCTCCCCGACGGCGAGGCGCGCGGCTATGTCGCGGAGAACCACGGCGCGCTGTTCCGCCTCCCCGATCTGGGCCCGATCGGCGCGAACGGCCTGGCCAACCCGCGCGATTTCGAGACGCCGACCGCCTGGTTCGAGGACCGCGACGACGCGACGGAAGTGATACAGAAGTTCGGCGGGCGGCTGTGGCGGACCCAGCTCGACCATAGTCCGCTCGACGTGGTCGCCTGGCACGGCAACCTCGCGCCCTGGCGCTACGACCTGTCGCGCTTCAACACGATCGGCACGGTCTCCTTCGACCATCCCGACCCGTCGATCTTCACGCTGCTGACCTCGCTGTCGGACGTCCCCGGCCGCGCCAACGCGGACTTCGTCGTGTTCCCGCCGCGCTGGATGGTCGCGGAGGACACGTTCCGGCCCCCATGGTTCCACCGCAACGTCATGTCGGAGGCGATGGGGCTGATCCACGGCGCCTACGACGCCAAAGCGGAGGGGTTCCAGCCCGGCGGGCTGTCGCTCCACAACCTGATGGCGGGCCACGGCCCGGATGTCGCGAGCTGGCGCGGGGCGTCCGAGGCGGAGCTGAAACCGCACAAGATCGACGGCACCATGGCGTTCATGGTGGAAAGCTGCTGGGCCTACCGCCCGACCGAGCACGCGCTGGGGACGGCGCAGCTCGATTACGACGAGGTGTGGGCGGACTTCCCGAAGGCGAGGTTGCCGGGGTAAAGGCGGGCCAACCTCATTCGTCACCCCGGGCCAGACCCGGGATCCCGACTCTTACCCGAGCGAAAGCGGAATCCCGGATCAAGTCCGGGGTGACGGAGGTTGGTGGGATCATGACCGACCCCATCGCCCGCCTGTCCGCCACCCCCGCGGGCGTGACGCTCGGCCCGCTCGAGCTGATCGCCGACGGCCGCGCGCGGAGTTTCGTGCTGGAGATGCGTAGCGGTAGGTTCCACGGCTTCGTCGTGCGCCGGGGCGGCGCGGTCCACGGCTATGTCGATCGCTGCCCGCACGCCGGCGTGCCGCTCGCCAGGGCGCTCGACGATTATCTGACCCCGACGGGCGACCTGATCGCGTGCGGCTGGCATTCGGCGCTGTTCGACATCGAGACGGGCGCCTGCAAGGGCGGTCCCTGCATGGGCGCTTCGCTTAGCCCGTGGCCGGTCGAGGTTACGGACGGCCTCATCGTGACCGCCGCTCCTCGCGGTGGATGCTGATCAGGATCCCGAACAGGATCAGCACCGTCATCATCGCCGACCCGCCATAGGAAAACAGCGGCAACGGGATGCCCACCACCGGCGCGAGACCCGTCACCATCGCCAGGTTGATGCCGACATAGAGGAACATGGTGAAGGACAGCCCCATCGCCGTCAGCCGCGCGAACACCGTCGACGATCGCTGCGCCAACTGGAACCCCCACCAGACGATGTAGCCGTAGAGCGCGAGCACGGTCAGCCCGCCGAGCAGGCCCCATTCCTCCATCATCGTCGCGAAGACGAAGTCGGTCTGCTTCTCGGGAAGGTAGTCCAGGTGCGACTGCGAGCCCTCCAGATACCCCTTGCCCCACAGCCCGCTGGACCCGATCGCGATCTTGGACTGGGTGATGTGGTATCCGGTGCCCAGCGGGTCGGACTCCGGATCGAGGAAGGTGAACACCCGGTTGCGCTGGTAGTCGTTGAGCATCCCCCAGGCGAGCGGCGCCATCGCCGCCAGCAGCGC